>DASPPQ010000120.1:0-30052 GCA_035625415.1 Thermodesulfobacteriota bacterium | reverse complement strand
AAAACGTGGATCGTTCTTTCCATAGGGTTCCTTCTCATTGGATGCGCAAGCGTTAGGGACGTACGGACCCTCGACAGAGATATTGATAAAATCTATTCGGAGCTCAACGGGCTCCGAAAAGAGAATAACTTTTTAAAGGATAGGATATCCACTCTGTCCGCGGAGAACCAAAAGCTCAAAACGGACCTTCTGATCCGGGTCGACAACCTTCAGTCTGAAGTTCGAACCCTTTCGACGGGGATTGAGGAATATAAAGATTACCTTAAAAGGCCCTCGAAAGAGATTGGCCAAGTCAAGGCAGATGTCGAGGCTCGACTAAAGGGCTTGGAAGAGGGCAGGAGAAACCTGGAAGAGAAAAATAAAGCCCAGGAAGAAAAGATTAGAGAAATGGAGGCCCATCTCAAGGCCATGGACGAGAAGGTCAAAGAGACAGGGTCGGAAAAACCGAGTTCAGCCAAAGAGGTTCCTTCCAAGCCAAAAGGCGTCTCCGCCGGGATGAAGAACCAATACAAGGATGCCTACGAGACATTTCAGAAAGGAGACTTAGAGGGAGCCCGGAAGAAATTTGAGGTGTTCCTCAAACAGTACCCCAACACCGAACTCTCCGGCAACGCCCAGTTTTGGATTGGAGAAATCTATTATCGGAAAAAGGATTTTGAGAAAGCAATCCTGGAATATGAGAAAACCATCACCAAGTATCCGGAAACGGATAAAGTCCCAGTGGCCTTGTTCAAGCAGGCCCAGGCTTTCCTGGAACTGGGTGATAAGAAGAATGCCAGAAATCTTCTTAAGCGGGTCATCGAACGATTTCCCCGTTCGAAGCAAGCGGAAATGGCAAAAAAGAAGCTGGAAACGATTAAGTGATCTTCCGGATATTTCTACCTGTCTGCCTTACCGTTCACATCCTGTTCACATCAAGGCAGGTCCTAACGACCACGAATGATCGGCAACTCGACGAATGAGGCATGAGCAGTGTACCGCAGCACGTAGATCTTCGGTGCCGGGTCGAGTACGGGAGTGTCAAAATTATCGGCATCTGCGCAAGTGACTGTGATACGAATGCGATTGCCCGCACGGAAGAGGTATGAGGTTGGTAGAAGGGTGAAGATCAACTGCACAGGTATCCCGGCCGTGATTGGCAATACGTCGATCTGATAATGGGAGTGGTAGGGTAGCCCGAGATGATTGTAAGGCGCTTCGCTTAACTTCCGATGAGAAGACCGGAGATTTCCTTCGGTGATGTAGGTGGACTTGCCACCACCATCCACTTCTTCTAGATAGACAAATAGATCCAGGTCCGGAGCATCCGCAGTCAACCAAAGATGTGCAACAGGATGTCCGGTGACCTCTATGCTCGATTCCAGGGGCGGGGTAGTGTAGGTTAAAGCTTTTTGGTCATTGGTCCGCATGTTGGGATAGTTACGGGGCCAGTTGACCGCATACCATCGTGAATACTTGCCGCTGGTGGTTGAATAGTCCACCGTATAGGCATCGGCGGCATCCTTGTGGCCCGCAGGTTCTCTCTTCAGGAAACCATCGTTGAGGGATGCGATGCTGCCAGTTTTTTCTCCTTCGAAGTAGAAACGGGTCAGCTTCTGGTTTGGCAAAGGCCATTGGACACTTGTCCGCCAGACATTCTTCCCAGACGCACCCATCACATAGTAGTAAATGGGTGGTTCGTTCATAATACCATTGTTAATTCCTTTCAGCCAGTAGTCGAACCAGCGGTGCGCTTCAGCACCGTAATCGAGGTCGAACTGATTTTTTTCCACCTCACTGTGATCTGCGGGACGGACGAGCAGACGCTTGGGCACGGTGAGGTTGGCATACCAGAGAAACATGTCTCTCGCGCCCGAGAACAGATCATACCAGCCAGTCGTCATGTAGATCGGAATGCCTGATTGGTTGATCCGGTCAAGAAAGGGGTAGAGATTAGCAGGTCCCTCATAAATTTTAATTCCACTAGAGGTGATACTGTCGTGGAACGGGAATTTTCTAAACCAAACCTCCGACTGCTTTCCAAGCGTCGCCCCGCCGCGCTCTTTACGGGCCTGGGCGAGTAAAGACCCATCCTTGTCGCTATCCACTGGCGTCAGCACTTGTTCAAGAAAGGATGTTGACCAGGAGAAAAAAAAAGCGAAGGTTTTGTTGAAGGCTCCGCCTGGATAGGTGACGGAGCTGTAAAGGTCAAAACCGCTTGAAGTGGGAAAGATAGCTTTCAAATGCGGATTGCGGGTAGTCGCAGCTGCAAACTGGATCATCGCCTGAAAGGAGTCGCCGTACATGCCGATGTTGCCGTCGCACCAATTCTGGGCTGCGATCCAATCCAGGATTTCGTCGACCTCTTTGCCCCCCACCTCAAACGATGCATTCATGACCCCAAAGGATGCCCCGGTCCCCGGCCTTTCGACCACGATGACGGCATAGCCATGTTTAAGCATGTTTTCAAGATATTTGGTTCTGAAGACCGCATCCATGAGGTTTCCTCGCTTGTCGAACCAGTAGCGGAGCCGAAGATAGGCTTTTTCTTTCCAGCCGAGGTTGAACAGGCCAGCGATCATGTTGCGGCCATCCTTATCGAAGATAGTAAAGGTGCGAAGATAGGGGGTGTATTTGAAGAGGACCGGCAATGGTTCGTCGGCTGGAACCCCCTTCTTCGTCGGCAGATAGAGATCGTAGGCCAGCCGGGTTCCATTGGATAGCGTCAGGTAGTCAGAGCGGCGCTTGTTGCCGTCATACACCTTTTCCGTGTAGCCCCGATATTTGCCAAAGCCCGATACCTTCTCACGCCCGGCTTGTCTCTTGTAGAGAAAAAACACTGTGATTGCTACGACTGCGACAAGAGACGCAACCACTACCTTACTCATTGTGTTCTTCATACTGACCTCCATCAAAAATAAGCGCATGGGCGAACGGCTTACCTAAGCATTATCCCGATGACACAAGGCAACTGATGAGGGGCTGTTGCCTCTGCTTGGCGATGTCCGAAGGTTCTTGTTGCCGCGTAAAGGGCCGCTTTCGATTAGGGATTGGAGAGAATTTTTTCATGGAGGAATAAGGCGGATATAAGTCCTTACCACATTTGTCGGTTGGATCTTTCCTCCGCGAATATACAGAACATAACCTTCCAAAAGGCGTGAGCCGGGATTCTTGGTGCGAATCTGCACCCGAATCGTTCCGGGTGACCCGTAGTCCACGTCCGTTACTTTGGAACAGTGGGGCCCGTCCCCCGAGAGGGTAAAACAGGCCGCCCTGACCTCCGGCTTGCCATCCGCCTCAAAGCTGATATTCACTGCAAATGGTAAATCGACTTTGATGTTCTCCTTTTCAGGAATGAGCACACTTAATAATCTTAGCTCACCGGGAGCGAGAGGCTTATTCGGCACGGTGGCACAGGAAGAAATTCCTAACAACGCCGCTCCTATCATTAAAACAGCCGTTGAGATAGACTTCCTCATGGCGAACATGCCTTAGAATCCTCGTTCCTTTATCCTGTTTTCTTTTTCCTTTTCTTTTTCATATTCTCTTCTTTCCCCCCTAATCTTTCTGGAATTCATGGTGAGGGTTCCCTTATGGCGATCCTGGGAATATGATAAAAAGATGTCTGTCATTTCACCCCACCAAGCATAAAATGCTCTAGCACGCTCTGTCGGTAACCGTTCTCCCCGTGCCCCTTTCCCCATCTTTTCCATACTGCCTTCAGACTCACGGGCTTTTCCAAACCGTTCAAATAACTCTTTCTTAAGAGTCTCGAAGTTTTCGTCGTCTTTAAAATCAATCCACACACTCTCAAAGTTTCCCATCCAGAACGAATAGAATATGTTCTCAAGTTTTGCTTTGCCGATGGCTAAGGTATCTCCTTTTCGGACATACCAAGCTAAGTCGCTGTTCACCGACTTGTCTTGTTCAACCTTCTCCATGTCTCCTAACGCGGAAATCTCGGTTCCCCATTTGACATTTCTGAAGCCGTCCGGATCTAAGCGGTGTTTAGCATGCTGGGTGGAGCCGGCACAGCCCGTCAGGAAGATGCTGAACGCAATAGCTAAAACCTTAACCTTCTTCATTGCGACCGCTTTTGGTGTGAAGATTGTCGTTTCGCTACTCCCATAAGTGTCTTAACGTACCCCTGCACACTCATCGTTACCTCCAAGGATGGCGAAAAGGATGATAACCAAAGTAGAAATAGGGGTATGGGTAAGGGTAGTAGTAGGGGTAATAGTATGGATAATAAGGGTACGGATAGTAGTATGATTCAAGAGGGGGCTGCTCCTCGGAGGGAGGCTCCACCCCAGTGTATTGACTTTGGATATCCGAAATGAGATCATGAAAAGTTTTAACCGCCTCATCCTTTTTCATTCCTATTTTGCCGGAATCGGCTGCCGCACCGATAGCCTTTTCCAAATCACCTATGATATCGGGTGTCACCGGGTAGTCGGCAATCCATCCGTTACGGGGTACGATCCCTATTTGGGCCAGTCTGCTCTCCGCTTCTGCCTCGCTTTTTACCTGGCCTATCTTCAGCGCCTCAGCCAGCTTCATAGCCAAAGAACCTTCACGGACCAAGCTCTGTTCAACCGAAGGGGATTCCGGTTTCTGCCCCACCTGATAATAATACCCGTATCCTCCCGTTTGCACAGGACGACATTGGGTTGCCGCTACTCTATCCTGAGAAAAAGTGATCCAACAAACGGAACCGGAATTTGAAAAATGATATTCCCAGATTTCAGCAGGCTTTCCGTTAACAGTCCTATGACTGATGAGGTCCGTTTTCCCCCATAAGGAGACCACTTCTTCTTTCGTCATGTTCAGCTTGATATCTGAAACATGACGGGGGTGGCATGAAGAAGAACCGAGAATAAGAACAGCAAAAAGAAATAGACAAAGGATCCTCTTTCTTTCCATCTCTTCCATCTCCTTTCTTTCTCTTTGACTCGTCGGAAATGAAGGTCCTCCTGATGCCCAATAACATTAAATCGAGCTCGTGACCCGACCGGAAACCCCTGATGCGGATCTTACTTCGGACAAGATATAATTTTATATAAACCGGTTCGCCATCGGTCACCTTCCATCGTCATTTGGAATGTTTCAGTAACAAACCTTGTCTCGCCCCCTGTTTTTCTCCTGAACTCAAGCTTGGCTCTTACATAGACCGATCTCGAAGAAACGACGTCGGCCTCCACATCCCGAATGGCTTCCCGGGCCGTAGATAATTCCCAGAATTTATTTTTCATCCGTCTGATGAAATTCTCTTTAGATAGAGAGACCTGATTGGTTCGGTACCCATATTCATACAGTTCCTCGTATTTGCCATCTTTCCAAAGGGAAATTACCTCTTTTAATGCCGCTTCGGCACTCGATCCGATCCTGCGCCTTTCTTCGGGTGTAAGATCAGCACCTAACAGTGAGATTGGAATGATCAAAAGAACGGCCAATAGAAAAATCATCCTTCGCAGCATGGATAACCCTCCTCCATCTATTTTCCCGGAGTAAAATCTTTATTTCAATCTTTGCCTTTTTCCGCTGGCCCCCTTGGATCTCCCACCGGAGATTGTAATATCGTTTGCTGTGTTTCGGGAGAACGACGTCTGCCACAGGATTGTTCCTTTTTTTGGCCACAGTTTGAGAATGTCCTTAATTGCAGCGGGCTTTAGCTTATGACTGCGATAAAATGGGGAGAACCCCTTGCACTGAACTTGCACCAAAAAAGTCGAACAGACATGAAGACCGACTACTATTATGTTAGGCATAACTGGATAGAAAGTCAAATCATTTTTTGGCACCCGGGTCTGATTTACGCTACAGCAGGCTTGGAGCGGGTCTCAGTTTCAGGTTTCAATCCGCCGGGCAGCTACCAAGGTGGGTCTGAAGGTATTCTCGCTGAAAATGTTCGTCTGGGTTCTTTAGGCAAGCCGTGTCCAGGCACGTTGGAAAGCACTTCAGGGTTATGCCATCTTTGTCCTGTGTCAAGCGTCGTCCCAATGCTTGAGAGTTAGTAAGGTTCTGTTTGTCATCTTCAATCCTCTCTATGCCCCTGCAATTTCTCTTGGTAATGGTCCTGCTTCTGGCGTACCTCAACCGCGTATTTCAAATTCGGGTCCGTAGATTCTTCCCCATTATTGTAGTCCGTAAGGGCCTTGGCTATTCTAACCTTATCATCCTTTATCCCCTTATATGAATCGTACAGATCCTTAAGAATCTGACATCCTATTGTTATATTCATGAACGGATCAGTCATCGCCCTTCGGTCAACTCCCAGATTAAGCTTAACCACATACTCATCCCATTTTAAAGGCATTATCTGCATCAGTCCTTGAGCGCCCTTGTCAGATCTGGCATTAGGATAGAACTCGGATTCTTGATCGATGACAGCCATGATCAGTGCCAACGGGAGCCCGAGATCCTTCGATCTCTTGGCAATCGCCTCAACGATATCAAGCCCTTGGCCAAGACTGTAGCCCTTGTTTCTCAGGATTCCGTAAAGTTTATCTTTGGTGCGAACCTCATCCAGGAGTAGCTCCAGATGAGAAAAAGAAGAAATTTTTCTTTTTTCCTGATCGATCCCTATCGTGAGACCGGCGATGACAATGATATACACCAAGTTCGTAAGGGCAAATAACAGAATCCCTCTTCTTCGAGCCTTTACAAAAGTCTCTTTCAGAACGACTCCGGAAAGAGATTTACTTCCCATAGCTTATCCCTACTCTTTTCAGTACTTTCTCTTGTCTTTGCCTCTACTTTGCGTTTCTGTCCGTATCTCTCCACCAGGCCTATCTCTTAAAGAACTTCTTTCTCCCATAAGCTGCCAACCCAAGTAAACCAGACCCAAAAAGAAGCATGGTAGCGGGTTCGGGGACTTAAGTGGTTTCAGGCAAAGGGGTGGGTTCGAACACGGGAATAATGGGAGTATCTAAAGAAATTGGAGAAGTGGCTACTGGTGGATCGGGATTAGAGGCTACGCTACCACTAATCCTATCTCTTTCTTCCCGGCATCCAATAAACAGAACAAGCACCATCATAGCCACTACTGAAGCCCTTGTCACATTCGTCATTTCCCCCCGCCTGCTTTCAGTCGTCCTTTTTCCAGAAAGTGTTACTGAACGGGCTGTATTTTTGAATGCTCGCTGCCTCCTTACTATTAAGAAGGCAAAACTCATACCAAGTGCATTCATTCATGCATTCTTATCAACTGCCACAACTAGACGATAATTTAGGGCAATTCAGATAAACCATTTTCAAATTTTTATTATCGGCATGAGGGCAGAGGGTGGAAATGTTTTTCACAAGAGTCCCGAAACATTTCCTCCAGACATGGAAAAACTGGGGTTTGGAAAGCAGGCGGTTGAGAACCAAGCCCTTTGGTAAGAAACTGACTTGGCATGAGTTAAACATAGCGAAAAGCTGGATTAAGAGTCAAGCAAACAAGACCACAAGCGACGTTAGAGATTATTGATTTATGATCTAAAGTGAAAACACTTGCTGGTTGTCAATGGATTGGCCAAAAGAGATTATTCGATAAGGGCCTCGACCAGCTTTTCAATCTGTATGTAGCCTAAAGAGTCCTTGGGAATATAACAATTGCCTCCGGATTGAATCGCAGCCCCTCGGTATTGCAAAGAATCATAACTTGTTAGAATGATAACTTTTGTATTGGGATACTTTGCCCTTATTTTTTGGGTAAGCTGAATGCCGTTCTCTCCGGGTAGTCGAATATCCATAAAGACAAGATCCGGTTCCAAAGCATCAAGTTTCTGAAGTGCTTCCCTTCCTTCTGCCGTCTTGTAAATGGCCATTGAGGAAAAAAGGGTTTGAAGCTTATCCTTGAGGATTTCTCTAAAAGAAGCATTGTCCTCCACAATCAGCGTCTTTAAATTTAAGATTTTTTCAGAGAAGGCCATTGAGTAACCCTCCAATAAAGACGAACAATCGCATAGATGATCCGTAAGGAATGTCAGAATCAACTTTACTCTTTGTTGTGAGAGAATGGGCATTTAAATTAAGTTTCGCCTGAGACGCTGAATTGAGCCGAGAAATCCGGAGTCTAGAAGTACCGGAAGAAGTCAAACAAGAAGTCGACATGTCTGTAAAGTTAATCGTCGGGTTTCAGAGGAGCATAAGCTTTATGACTACCGAGTACACGAAGATTCACTCTTAGACTATAGACTACTCAGGGAGTTAACGTTTAGTGGATGTTTTCTCACTTCGCCTAAAAGTATATACCAGCTACAAATCCATTTGGGGATGGGGCTATAAAATACTTTTTCTCAGGAATACCATCATAAGCATCTTTATATTTGCTATGATAGTCATCATAATCCTTAATGGCTCTGGTCGGTTGTGTCCATATTAGAAGCTCCCCACCCGCAACATTGCTTAGAGCACTTATAATACCATTTTTAGATCCATTATAATGCCATACGATCCCAGCCCCAATTAAACTTACAGCAATTACTCCCAGATGGCTGAGCCATGACCTCCCACGTTTTTCTTGCTTATAGTTTCTTTCTAACCAGTTCTCCGCCTTATCCAATTTGTTTTTTTGTTCTTCCGGGGTACTTCCTGGAATTTCTCTCAAGTCACTTCCAGACGAGCGTGCATGAAAAGGATCAACGATCATTACAGCAAGTCCCAAAAATGATTGCGATGCTCCAACAATATTAAATACCCTATCGTGACTGCTACTCATTGCTTGATAGGTTTGATATCCTGTCGCTGCTCCATTTATTGCAATCCACGTATATGACCATAACTTAGCCCTCGTCTGGCCTTTATCAAAAGAAGTTTGAATAAAGTCTATTCTTTCGTTTATGTTAGATTCAGAACTCTCAAGATCAGCTTCAACACGGATCTGGCCTTTATTAAGAGATGTTTGAATAAAGTCTATTTTGTCACCTATTTTTGACTCAGGATTCTTAAGATTAGTTTCCTGCGCATAAACAATATTACACGCAAAGAACAAAATGAATACCAGGACAATAACATTTATTTTTTGGAATAAAGACATAGTAGACTCCTTTGATTGGAGTCGAGTGGATCGGTTGAGCGGTAAATTTAACATGGTAATACTACGCTAAAAAGGGGGCCGAAGGCGATAGGGTCGAGCCTTTATTTTCGTACGAGAAAAGCTGTATTTTTAAAGATAATGGACTTTGTATTCGCAATTTGGGGGACTTGAAAAGGTTGTATAAGAGGGTACTGGGAAGTATTAAGACTGTGCTATTTGGCAGGCCAAGAGGGTAAATTCGTAGATAGGCTAAGAGTTGCCCGATGCTCTCAAACTCAATACTTCCAAGGGAAAAAGAGATTTCGTGTTGATAAGCATATAGAATCTACCCATTTGTTTCTGGAAAGTCAGCTTATATGAACGATTTCGTCTCGAAATGTCGTACCGTGAAACAAAAGTATAAGATTAGAGTTTCAGAAAAAAGCCACCCAAGAAATAAAAATGTCATGTATGTAAGGTTCAATGATGAATTTCATGGTTCGGAGGGGCGTTTGCTTGCCTTAGCCCCATACGGCAGTCAACGACTTGGGATGGCGGTCAGGTCTTGCAAGAAAACATTTTATTTGGTAGGGTGTTTTCAAGGCGAGACCTTTACAAATTGTAAGATCATGCATTTTGGGGTTTGGCCCCGATCCGCAAAGGGGCTTCCTTTTTGCCACACTTAGCCTATGTACTGGGATTATCTTGCAGCGATTGGGGCTTTTATCTGGTTAGCTATCCTGTTTCTTCCCTGGCGACCGTGGGATTCCCGTGAGGTTATAGATGCTGCCTTGGCTTGTCCTGAGACTGATTTGAGTAACGTCACCGTGCTCATACCGGCCCGAAACGAAGCCGAGGTCATCGGAACGACCCTGGCCAGCTTGAAGAACCAGGGGCGTGATCTTTCGATTGTCGTGATAGATGATCGGTCTACGGATGGGACTGTCTCCGCGGCGAAGACTTCGGGCATACGGAATCTTCGGATCATATCGGGTGAACCCCTGCCGTCGGATTGGAGCGGAAAACTGTGGGCATTGGAGCAGGGGTTTCGCCATGTTAACACCCCTTTGACCCTTCTGCTCGACGCGGATATTGAGCTACGACCGGGCATCCTCCAGGCGCTTCTCCAGAAATTGGAAGAAAACCATCTTCAGCTTGTTTCCGTAATGGCCCATATGCGTATGGTCAACTTCTGGGAGCGGTTTCTCATGCCAGCCTTTGTCTACTTTTTCAAAATGCTATATCCTTTTCGTCTATCCAATTCCAGCTTCACTCATGTGGCGGCGGCTGCCGGTGGGTGTATTTTGTTGGAAACGCGGCTGATCCAGCAAGTCGGTGGGTTCAGGCCTATTCGCAACGAGTTGATCGATGATTGTGCCTTGGCGAGGCGAGTCAAGTCGCTCGGTCACAGAACCTGGATTGGTTTGACTCATTCGGTTCGAAGTCTGCGATCTTATGAGGATCTAACGGGTATTTGGAACATGGTGGCCCGCACGGCTTTTTGTCAGCTACGTTACTCGGCCATGTATCTGGTAGGGACAACGATGATCATGGTGCTGGTATTCTGGCTGCCGATTGCAGGCCTGTTCTTCCCGGCTGCAGGTGCGAAGATCATTTCCGCTTGTGCTTTAGGGTGTGTGTTCCTGACCTATCAGCCATCCCTTACTTTTTACGGGCAGTCCAGAGGGTGGGCCTTTGCTCTGCCATTCATCGCTACGCTCTATCTGGCCATGACCTGGTCGTCGGCAATTCGGTATTGGGTTGGCTCCGGGTCGCTGTGGAAAGGGAGATTCTACGCAAGAAATAAAAAAGTCTAATCCTTACTCATCGATCAGTATTCTCTTGCAGCAACGAAACGAGCGATCTCTCTGAGCGGGTCGGCATCCGGCCCAAATTGTTTCAAGGCATCGACCGAGATTTCCACGAGCTCTCTCCCCTTTTTCTTCGACTCCTCCATGCCCAACACAGAAGGGTAAGTCGCTTTCCCCCTGGAAAGGTCACTCCCCGTGTTTTTACCCAATAAGGCCGCCTCTCCTTCGACATTCAGAATGTCGTCGACGATCTGAAACGCCAACCCTAGGCTTTCCCCGTAGCAGGTCAGCGCATGAAGGATTTGCCCCTCGCCACCCCCCAATCTCGCTCCCACCCGAACCGAAGCCGCGATCATCGCTCCTGTTTTGCGGGCATGAATATATTGGACCGTTGGAAGATCCACCGCCTTTCCCTCCGACTCAACGTCCACCACCTGCCCGCCTACCATCCCTAAAACTCCTGCTGCCCGGGCGACCTCGTTGACCAGCTCGAGCACAACCCCGCCGTTCCGTGGCCGGTGATCTCGCGCAGGCTGGTTTGTCATCAGTCTGAAGGCCTCTGTGAGAAGGCCGTCTCCTGCCAGAATAGCGATCGCCTCCCCAAATACCTTGTGACAGGTAGGCTTCCCGCGGCGGTAATCGTCGTTATCGATGGCTGGGAGATCATCATGGATGAGAGAGTACGTATGGATCATCTCCAGGGCGCAGGCAAACGGAAGGATGCTTTCTCCTTTTCCTCCCACGGCCTCGTAGGAGGCGATGGATAAAATGGGACGAATCCGTTTCCCTCCGGCAAAGAGACTGTGCTGTATCGCCTTACGAAGGCTCGACGTGAATTCCTCTTTCTCCGGGAGATATCTTTCCAGAGCGGAATCCACAATCTTCTTCTTTTCCTGCAAGTATCGATGAATATCCATAAGAAACTGCCTTGGTCCATCTACGCCGAGCCTATCGAACATGCTCGGTCGATCCATTTTCTACTTTCCCGGGGGGGCGGAGGGTTCAGCACCTTCAACAAAGTCCAAGATGCCACGCCTCACCTTCTCAAGATCAGCTTTGGTGTTGATGCAGGGCCCGTTGGGACGTTCGTTCAAAATTCCGATCACCGGAATCGGATAAGTATCTTGGATACCGGCGGTCAGGTCAAGTTCACAGGCTACCGCCACGATGGCTTCGGGTCTGTTCTCCAGAACAATTCTCCGGGCCAATGTCCCGCCGGTTGCTACCGCGATCTTTAGATGATATTGGTCGGAGAGCTCAATCAAATCTTTAATTTCACATTTTCCACAGCCCTTGCAGTTTCTAATATTCCCTGTGATCTTGATCTCGCAGTCGAAATTCTGAATGCAGTGAGGAAGAAGGATCAAGATTTTCTCGGGCCGGACCCTGTGCCTGTTGGATCGGATAAGATGGTTGTTCAACTCGATGAAAGACTGCTGAACCTTGTCCTTCGGTATCCCGACGATCTTTCCCATCAGGATCATCAGGGGAAAAAGGACTTTGGCAACAAAACCTCTCAGTTTATGAGAGAGGAAGATATCTTTCCCCCGGAGGATGGTGACGACAAGGAGCAAACCGCCGAAGATCATGAGGAAAACCAAAAAGGCGAGGGCCAAACTGAAGATAGGCGGGAGGGAGGGATGAATGTTTTTCAACCCAACGATGGGAACATACCAGAGAAGAAAGATAAGGCAGAAGAGAATAACACAGGTAAGAACCAACAACCCAATGAAAATCCTCTTTTTAGGTCTGCTCTCCAAGGTTATCCTCTAAGAATTCGAGATCAAAATGCTGATGAGCCGGCTGAAGCCCATCCGCAAATATCTTAACAAATTTTGAGACCCGCCACCACTAAAATTTGCTGAGATACTTTCCTTCCGGATGCTTCACCGTTGTTCGAAGGAGAGGTACAGGTAGCGGTTTTTTATTGACATCAGGAACTAAACGGCAGGTATATCAACGACATCGATCGCAGGATGAACGCCGACCGAAGGCAGGGGCTCGGCCATATGAATGATCAAAAAAAAGAAGTACAAATAGACGAACCCGTTTCATATCATCCCTTCGTCCTCTACGGGTAATTCTTGAGCCATCGGGCCATCCGTCCGGGGGCCACGCACATAGACCCGAAGCGCCTTGAAGGGATGTGTGAAAGCATCATTGACGGCTGTTGGCTCGAAACCGCTATGGAGCATGCAATTGGCGCATTTGGGGTTGCGACCGTTGCCATAATAACCCCAGTTCGTCTCTTCCATAAGGGCCTTGAAACTTGGGGCATAACCTTCCTTCGTCAGCAGATAACAGGGCCTCTGCCAGCCAAAGATGTTCCGCGTCGGGTTACCCCACGGAGTGCACTCATAAGCTTCGTTCCCCGCCAGAAAGTCGAGAAATAGAATCGACTGATTGAATTTCCATTTTCGGCCTTTGCCGAGTTTGAGGATCTCGCGGAAGAGAGTAATGCTTCGCGCCCTCATCAAGAAGATGTCCTTTTCGGGGGCCTGGGAATATCGGTAAGCAGGTGACACCGTCATACCTTCCACTCCCAAACTCATGACAAAATCGAAGAAAGCTGAAACCTCTTCTGCTGCGACGCCCTCATAAAGGGTGCAGTTAATGGTGACCCGAAACCCTTTCGCACAGGCCAGCCTGATGGCTTCGACCGCTGAATCGAACACCCCCGGGCGGCCAGCCAATGTATCATGTTTCTCCCGACTACCGTCGAGATGGACTGAGAGAGTGAGATAAGCCGACGGGGTAAAATCTTTGATACGGTTTCTCACCAGTAGTCCGTTCGTGCAGAGGTAGACAAACCTTTTCCTTTTGATGAGACCTGAAACAATCTGAGGCATCTTTTCATGGATGAGGGGTTCTCCGCCGGAAATGGCCACGATAGGCGCGCCGCATTCATCGGATGCCGACAGACATTCGTCCACGCTGAGCCGGCGGTCGAGAATCTCTTCCGGGTGATCGATCCTGCCACAACCGGCACACTTCAGGTTGCAGCGAAACAGGGGCTCCAGCATTAACACCAGAGGATAGCGCTGTCTCCCTTGAAGCCTCTGGCTGATAACATAGCGCGAGACGCGATATTGTTGAACGAAAGGCACACCCATGTTCGTTTCCTGCAATTCACCCCGTTAGAAATAATGTCCCGCTGCTCTGCAGACCCGCTATATCGGGATACCGTTTCATAATCATTCGAGCGGGGTTTAATACCCCATTAGAATTTCTAACGGGGTTAGCTTTCAGGGAAGAGGGAATCCGGCAGGTGAAAGATCATTCTTTCAGGTTCGCCCTCCATCTTGTTCACCGTGCTGACACCGTAGGCATGTAACCTTTTCAAAACCTTTTGTACCGTAGCCTCGGGCGCGGAGGTTCCGGCGGTAATGCCCACCTTGGTCTCTTCCGAGAACCAGGCAGGATTCAGATCATCAATATCCTCAATCAAGTAAGCGGGCAAGCCGCTCTGTTCACCCACCTCCCGCAGGCGATTCGAGTTAGAGCTGTTACGGGCCCCCACCACTAATAACAAGTCTACGTCTTTTGCCAATTGCCGGACCGCGTTCTGCCGGCTTTGTGTGGCATAACAGATATCGCTTAACTCAGGGCCTTGAATGTTGTGCCAGTACCTCTTTAAAGCATCGATCACCTCACGGGTATCGTCAAGACTGAGCGTCGTTTGAGTGACATAGGCAAGGCGATTCGGATTTCTGACTTTTAGCCCTTTCACTTCCCCTTTCCTCGAAAGCACGTAAACGGGGCCCTCCACCCAGCCTCGGGTGGCCTCCACCTCCGGGTGGCCGGGATGCCCGATGATGATCACCTCGAAGCCTGCACGGCTATACCGCTGGGCCTGGAGATGAACCTTGGTCACCAATGGACAGGTGGCATCGATGATCTTCAAATTCCTCTTTTCCGCTTCTTTGACGACGGCCGTGGATACGCCGTGAGCGCTAAAGATGGTGACCGCACCTGCAGGGACGTCGTCGAGCATTTCAATGAATGAAGCGCCCTGGTTCTTCAGATCCTCGACGACATGGTGATTGTGGACGATCTCATGCAACACGTAAACCGTTGTGCCGTAAATCTCGAGGGCACGCTCCACAATCTTGACGGCGCGAACTACCCCTGCACAGAATCCACGAGGTTGAGCGAGGGTTACTTGCATCGTTTGATCCAAATTTGACTATATCTAAAATGATAATCGTCTATGAAAATAATTGTCAAGTGCAACCCGATATATTTTTTGTCGGAGAAGAATCGAAAAATATTGACAAACAGGGATGGACATTTGATATTAATTCGAAAGTGCGGAATGCGATGAACCTGGCCGGTTTTATCGGACGGCTTCATGATACACAAGAACGAAGACTACTTCAGCGAGAAGGAATGAAGGATGAAGACACTTCTTTTGAATCCTCCGTCGTTCGAGAAGTTTGATGGGGGCGCTGGTTCTCGTTACCCGGCAAGGCGTGAAATTGACTCCTTCTGGTATCCGACGTGGCTCGCCTATCCTGCCGGCCTAATTCGAGACAGTCGTCTTCTCGACGCCCCTTCCCATGGGTTCGAACCGGAAGAGACGGTTCGCATTGCGGACGATTATGATTTCCTGGTCCTCTTCACTTCCACCGCTGGATTTCAGAGCGATGTCCGTCTGGTGGAAAAAATGAAAGAAGCCAAACCCGACATTAAGATCGCTTTTGTCGGTCCCCACGTATCGGTCCTGCCGGAAGAGAGTCTCAAGGCTTCTGCGGCGATCGACTTTGTGGTAAGAAAAGAGTTTGACTATGCCGTGGCCGAATTTGCTTCGGGGAAAAAAGTAGAAGAGATCGACGGCGTCAGTTTCCGAAAAAATGGGCGCATGATTCACAACCCGGATCGTTCCTTGATCGAGGATCTCGATGCTTTGCCTTTCGCAGTGGAAATTTATAAACGGGATCTCGATATTACCAGGTATAATATCCCCTTTTTGCATCATCCTTATGTCTCGTTTTACACCTCTCGGGGATGCCCAGCGCTCTGTACCTTCTGCCTCTGGCCCCAAACCATGTGCGGCCATCGATGGCGCACCCGCAGCAGCGACAACGTAATGGCGGAGGTGAGACGATCCCAGGAGTTGTTCCCCGAAGCCAAGGAGATATTTTTCGACGATGACACCTTTACCATCGACAAATCCCGGGTTCTTGAGCTTTGCCACAAGCTGAAACCTCTCCACCTCACCTGGTCCTGCAATGCCCGGGTGACGACTGACGTTGAGGCCCTCAAGGCGATGAAAGAGGCGGGCTGCCGCCTTCTGGTCGTTGGTTTTGAGTCGGGCGATCCTGCCATTCTAAAAAACATTAAAAAAGGGGCAACGGTCGAACAGGCCCTGGCCTTCATGAGGCAATGCAGACGGTTAGGATTGAAGGTTCACGGAGATTTTCAAATGGGCCTTCCGGGCGAAACCCGTGAGACGATCGAGAGAACCGTACAGTTTGCCATGAAGCTAGATGCGGAGACGATTCAGGTCTCCATGGCTCACCCCTATCCGGGAACCGCTTTTTATCAATACTTGCAAGATCGCGGCCATTTTATTTCGGAGGAGATGACGGATGAGCAAGGGCATCAGCTGCCCAACTTCCAATATCCAGACTTGAGCAAAGAGGAGATCCTAAAAGCCGTAGAAGACCTGTACGCGCGATACTACTTCCGTCCCAGAATTATCCTTCGGATCGTTCGCCGAGCCTTGTTTGACGGAGAAGAACGGAAGAGGTTACTCAAGGAGGGAAAGGAATTTTTGAGGCTCCGTGCTAAGAGAAAAAGTTTTATCTATTCTACGAAACCGGAGACATGACTCGACGAATCCCTGGAGGGATTTCCTCTACGACCCATTCGAGACTGTGAAAAAATGGCAGAAGCCGAAGGTTGAAGCGCTGCCATGGTGATGACCCGCGATGCCTGCTCCCGGAGAGCTTCCTTGAAAAAAACCATTACGGCATTGATTGTGACTATATTCGCCCAGGCGACGGGAAATGTTTTTCTGAGCATGAAGATGAAGGAGATCGGGGGCAACGGCTGGCTGATTTTTCTTGCCCGGGCGGTTGAAAGTCCGACCTTCTGGTTTGGAACAGCCCTCCTAATCGTTTCTTTTATTTTTTTTGCTGTCGCTCTTTCCTGGGCGGACTTAAGCTTCGTTGTGCCCGCTGTGTCCGCGGAGGTTGTGGTCAATGTGGTGTTCGCCAACTACTTTCTCAGCGAAACCGTCTCCCTGACGAGATGGACGGGGGTACTCTTCATTTCTATCGGCGTCATCCTGGTTTTACGATCCGAGAGGCAGCGAACTCGCCGGGAGAGCAAAGAAATTCTGACAAGGGTAGACCGATGAAAACGGCGATTCTCATTGCCATGATGGTGCTAGCCGATTCAGCAGGGGATGTCTTCCTGACCAGAGGGATGAAGCAAGTGGGTGAAATCTCCATCGCTAACCCAAAAGCCCTCCTGACCATTGGAACGAGGGTGATCAGCAACAAGAGCTTTCTCTCCGGCGTTTTTTTCATGACCGTTACCTTCGTTTCATTTTTGATCGTTATCTCCTGGGCTGACTTAAGTCTTGTCTTTCCCGCCAAATCATTGGTTTATGTGCTCAGCACCCTTGGAGCGAAATTTTTCCTGGAGGAAACCGTGACCGTCCAGCGCTGGACGGGAATCGCCCTCGTCTGCCTGGGAGTTACTTTGACCTCCCTGCCTTAATTATGAGTTACTTTCTTGCTCTCCTCGAAGACCCCTCAATCAGTTCCGCAATCGGTTAGGGGGTGAATGAATGCCTTTCACCTGTTAGATTCCTGAATGGGGATGATTCTATCGGATGTCCGAGTTCGGATCTCGATTAGATCCCCTTCGCTTTTCTTGAAGACCGATCACCCATAGAGTTGCTGCAAAGAAATAAGTCCCGACCGTTGTTCCTACGAGAAACCAATTCAACCGATGGATCAAAGCGGAGGCGACGACAACGTATGCAAAATCACTGTTGGTTAAGAGAACCATGAACCTGGTGATCCGAGATGACTGCTTCAACTCATCCCGGCTCCGCCTTAAAATATTGTAGTAGACAGAAATGGCGCATAGCCCGAATCCTCCCAAAAGAAACCATAGGAGCTTCAGGTATACTCCATCTCCTGTATCCTTGTAAAGACCGAAAGCGATCCCTAAAAAAATCGCCACGTTGACGACGTTATCGGTGATCATATCCAGATAATAGCCGAACTGACTGTCCAGTAGCCTCAAGCGGGATACCTCACCGTCCACGCCGTCCATCACGGCGAAGGAGAGAAACAGAAAAGAACCTATAAGTTGCGGCCAGTAGCCTCCCCTTGATAGGAAGAAAGCTCCTGTCAGGCCGATCGTCACGCCGGCAAGGGTGATTTGATTGGGCGCTACTCGGGTATGGGCGAGCCGTTTACTGATGAAACGGGAGACTCTTCGGTCCAGATGACGGGCTAAGAACCCGTCTTTTTCCTCTGTTTGATAAGGAAGAGCAGCCACCAGTTTGGCCTCTGAGATTTCTGTCTGACCCGTTCCCCTCTCGATCGCGTAAGGGAGCCCTGAAGCTCCTTGCACCTGGTGCGCTTTGTCGAGAATATTAGGGCCGCAGGAGGAGGGCGACCAAAGAATTTTAAGGAGCGGGGCAAGGTCGGCGGGAGGCGCGACATAAATTCCATCACGCTTCCCCCTTTCTTTTGTTCCTAAGGAATAAATATCCTGCGCCGCCGCCATTTCAAATAAACGCGTGAGAGAATACTTGTCAATAACATGATTCGCTTTTGACACGAGTACACCTTCTCTTGCCGGGAGAGCAATGCCATTCACAACCTTGTCTAAACGTTCCGGATCGTCGACGGGGTGGAATGCCTCCGAAGGGAGGAGGTCAAAAAGGATTGGCCAAATAAAACCCACATGGCCAATGACGTGAATGGTGTGAACTCCAACTTGGAGGACAAGAAGAACAAGCCTGCGAACGGATGGAATGCCGAATATCGGCAGCCCTCCGTTTTCGTCCGGAGCGAGGATGATTGCAGTTTTCACTTTGGATTGGCTCACCTGTTCCATAGCGCAATAGAAGTAGTCATCGAGTACAATAGTTATCATACGGAGAAGTGGCGCCAATGTCAATTCGTCTGTGACAGGTTAAAGGGGAGAATCTTAACGGTGCGTTGGAACATGACCTGTGGGACTGGAAGGGGAAGAGCTGTTTTGTTGAAATAGGGAGAAGGATTCGATAAAATAAAATAATAGAGTTGAGTTTGACCGATACGATTCTAGAAACTTGAAGTGGCTTCATCCAGTCTATGGTCCAAAAACTCTTTATTATTCAGCCCTCTCATTACCTATCCAGATCAAATTTGACCTTGCATAAAGTCAAGAGGAGAACCCTAGTGGGTCTAACCCTACCGTATCTTGCTGCCCTTACCCCTGCAGAATGGGAAGTGACGTTGATCGACGAGCAATCCGCGGATGTGGATTTCACAGCTCCTGTGGATCTGGTGGCGATCACTGCCTGGACGATTAATTCTTTTCGGGCTTATGAAATTGCAGACCGGTACAGGGAGCAGGGCGTTCCTGTGATCATGGGAGGTCCCCATGCTTATTTCTACTCAGACGAGGCCGCTGAACATTGCGATGCAGTGGGCATAGGGGAGGGGGAAAGGATCTGGCCTTCGATGCTCGAAGATGCAGCGCGGGGGCAACTCAAGAAGATCTATCGAGCGGACCATCTTCAAGACCTGAAGAACCTTCCTTTGCCACGCTACGATCTTCTCAACCTCCAGGGATTCGGCCTGCTTAAGACTTTTTCAGTCCAATCCTCCCGGGGGTGTCCCTTTAAATGCGAGTTTTGCTCGGAGCGCTTCTATCTCGGCCCAAGCTATCGTTATCGTCCCGCTGAAGAGGTAATCGATGAAATCAAACGAAGCAAAGCCAAGAACATTCTTTTTGCAGACAGTAATTTTGCAGGCAACCTCTCTCATACGGTGGAATTGATGGAAGCCCTCCTTCCCTTAAAGGTCCGCTGGTCTGCCCTTTGGTCAGCCTATCTCTGTAACAATGAAACTTTTATGGATCTTGCCAAGAGAAGCGGCCTCTTGCATCTGAATATCGGATTAGAGAGCATCGACCAGGGTACGCTTTTGGGGCTGAACAAGAGGATCAATCAGGTTAAAGAATATAAGAATATTTTGCACAACTTGCGGAAGAGGGGGATCAGTTATTCTCTTAATTTCATTTTCGGCTGGGATACGGAGAGGGAGGATGTGTTTCCTTCTACGCTGGCCTTCCTGCAGGAGGAGAAGGTGCCGGTTGCCTATTTCAATATTTTGGCTCCTCACAAAGGAACGCCCCTTTATGAGCGTATGAAGGCGGAGAATAGAATCATCAATATTGATGACATCGGCCGGTGGCCGGGCATTCACTGCAACATCCGGCCCGCCTATTGCTCGGCTGAGGAACTGGAGCGGCATGTCAAAAAAATCTATTCTGAGTTTTATAGCTATTCTTCAATCTTTTTCCGCCTTCCTTTCCCTATCACGAAAGGAAATATCGCCTCCTGGCTAATCAATTTATCGGAAAGAAAAGTCTCTCGTGCAGACGTAGCCATTGAAGATTTTGATGCGTACTGAACCTCGATAAAACAAAAAGATGCACAACCTCCCCATCCCTTTCTCTTCAGTTTACTTAGCAAGGGCTTCTTTTGCCATTCCGAGAAAGCGTTTCAAGGTCCAGGGTTCTTGAGCCGCGCCGCGACACGCGTACCAGCATCGATCGCAAGTGGTCGGTTTGAAAAAGCCGTCCTGCCAGTCACTATAATGGCCGGCAACGGGATGATCCGAACAGCGTTTGATCATTCCATCTGGAGTCACCTGAATCCAATTGAGACCGGCCGTACACCCAGGGACGCCTCTCTTAGCAAAGAATTCCGGGATTCTGTCTAAGTAGTACTGGCTGGTCGTCAACTTGACACATTGACTTTTTAGATCTTTTATCTTCTGGACCATGTCTCTTAACGCCAGGAGCTCTGTTTCTTTGATCATATGGGTTTCACTATTAATGCGCCAGCAGTTGTAAGTGCTTAAAGAGACCTTGATCCCCATTTGGGAGCTCTTAGATAAGATCTCAGGAATCTCCCGATAATTCCCGCTCTTGATGACCACATTGAAACGTAAATTGATACCTGCCGACTTCAGGCGGGGCGCCACGGAAAGAATGTGTTCGGCAAGTCCGGGAAGGCCGCGATCCTGATCATGCCTTCTGTCAAAATAGTCAAGGGAGATCGACAGCTCATCAAGACCAGCCTCCCACAGCTCAATGCCCCGCTCTAAGGTCAGTAACGACCCATTGGTAATCAGAGAGATAAAGAGAAATCCAAAGTTTTTGCGCAAGGAGGAGATCACATCGGCTAAATCTTTTCTAAGAAGAGGCTCACCTCCTGTCAGGCCAACCGATAGAGGTTTGAGTCTTTTGACCACGGGGACATAGTCCCTTAGTTCGGGGGGATTCTCTTCCTTCCAGTAATCGCAGAAGTTACAACGGGCATTGCATCTTTTTGTGACTTCCAGGTTGATATCCAGGAGGCCCCCTTTAACCAAGTATTTAAAAAACTTATATCCACCAATGGCCATTTCCGAAGAGGTCAGTTTTCGAGACATGCTCTCTATATGTCCCCCTTTTCTTTAACGAAGCTCAACCAAAGACATAGACAAATCTCAAACCCAGGGCCACTACAAGCATTGTCAGGGTAAGCATTATCTTGCCTCGGGGGATTGCTGTTTCTGGGGCCCTTTTACAGTGATCTTACCCCCCGATTGGGTATCAATTCAGCCAGGATACGATCGATCACTTCGACATCGAGTCGCTTTCGCCTTTTCGACTTATCGTAAGCCAAATAAGAGCCGGTTTTCCCCCACTGGCCGCACATCCTGCACCGGAGATTGCATTCATACAAGAGGCGAAGGTTCAGTTTCGTTGGAAAGTAAGAGCCCTCCAGAGGCATACAGCCCTGTTTCAACATCTTCCTGATCCGCGTTGATTGTCTCCGTCTCAGCGCATAGAAATAGTAACCATAATTTGCTTTTACCGTTTTCCAAAGCCTCCAATAGAGTTTTATTCGCATTCTGGAAAGTATTACCGATTTCTTCCCTGGCACCTTAATGTTAACCCCCGAGCATTTTTCCAATGCTTGGCAGGTCGTTCAATGGGATAGGCCAGAAATAAAAGTCTAACCCAGGGAAAGACTGACAGAGAGAGGATAAGAATTAATGGTCCCGTCGAAGAGTTTTCCTTCTTCGTCAGTTCTTCTCAATGGCCTGTTGCTGCAGGCGCATCTTTTTCAGAAGACCTTCGTAGGTTTCCTGCCGGATCACTCGCGCAAAGGATTTCTGGTAGTTTTGGACGATGCTGACGCCGTCGATGGCCACATCTTCCACAAGCCACCTCTGTCCCATGATTCCCAATGAATAATCCACCGGTATCTGTTCATTCATCCGGACGATGATCGTTTTTACGCTTGCTTTGTTCTGATCGGATTCTTCCCGGGTGTAAAGAATTTTTTCCCGGCCAAGGAAGTCGAGGACGAGCTTCGTGTAAGAATCCTGAAAAAGATCTTGAAAGACAGCCTTGAATTCCAAACGCTTTGCCTCGCTTAATGTCTGCCAGTTTTGACCTAATGCCTGCTTTGCCATGGCATCGAAATGGAAATTTTGGGCGATGATGTTATTGATGGCCATCCTTTTCTCCTTCCGGAATTCAAGGCCTCGGAGCTGGGGGTTCGTCTGTATCGCCATCACTTCCTCCAAAATGGATCGAACCCACTCCGTAGGAGTCCCTGCCCCAGAGGAGACCTCCTGGAGGACAAAGAATAGGACAAAAAAGATTACGAACGAAAGAATAGTCCGTCTCTTCATGTTAACTCCTTTGGCCCGTGATCAGTTGCAAAAGGGCGGGCAAGAGAAGGATCGCTGCGGCAAGGGTCAGCAGACTTCCGATCATGGTCAATAGCCCCAGACTGTAAAGGCCTTGATGGCTTGATAAGGTGAGGCTCCCAAAACCCACCGTGGTTGTCAGCCCTGCAAGGATCACCCCCTGGCCGGTGCTGAACGGAAGAATAACACCTGTTTCTCGCTGTCGCCAGCGTTGAACAATGATGATGCCATATTCAACCCCGGCTCCGACCACAAGGGGCAGGAAGATGCTGTTGGCCAGGTTTAAATCGACGCCGAAGCCGTGCATCACCCCAAACGTCCACACCGTTCCCACCACCAGGGGCGTTATGGCCAAAAGGGTGGAAAGCACACTCCGGAAAGTGAGCCAAAGCATCAGAAAAATGAAAACCATCGCGTAGAATGCAGCAACAACGCAGGCGTCCCGGAAGGCCTTTGTAAAGACGTAAAGGGTCACCGGGTCTCCGATGGCGTCGGGATCGGCGGCTGTCAGATCGTGAACGAATTTCCCGAGGATCTCTGGCTCCCAGATATTTTGGGCGGGAAAGACCCGAATGCGATAGAGACCGTTTTCGCCAACAAACCGCTGGCGCAAGGTTTTGGGCAGGTCATCGACCCTCATGGGGGGGGCGTTGATGTTTTCCTGGAGAAGATCAAACTTGTCGTTCAGGTCTCCGATCAAGGCTGCTTCGAAAGTCTGAAGTCCATGGAGCAGACGGGATCTCTCCGTAGAACGGAAGCGCCGCCGCAGATCGCTGATCAGAGCCTCTGCCTCCTTCATCTGTTCTTTGACGGGCGGGGTAACCTTCCATCCGGAATCGAGCATCTTAAAATGAATTCTGCCCAGAATCTCATCCAGCGTTGAAAGGTTGGCCGACCGGCTGGAGATCTGGAAGGGACGGATCCCTGCCAGGAGGGGTCTCATCTCTTGTAGAAGACGGGCCTTCTCTTTCTGATTCGTGGGGAGTAGGCTGACCACGCTTTCGACTCTCGAGACGGAAGGAAGGGCTTCAAGAGCCTTCGTTTTCTTTTCGACCTCTTCGAGGGAACGGGCGAAGACCGCTCCCTGCATGCTGGCATGTTTCGAATCTTCGATCAGTCTTTTCTCCCATTTGACCGATTCTGATCTTCTGGACTGGAGCCGTAACATATTCAGGTCAAACTTGATCCGAGTCGCTCCCCATAAGGAGAAAACGGATCCAAGGCAAGCGATGACCAGAACGAGGAGAGCCTGTCCCTTCGTAAATTTCAGGAGAGGTTTCAAAGGGCCTAAGGGTAATGGGAGGACGACGGTGTTTTTGGCCTTATCGAACATCAAAATGAGAGCGGGCAAAAGGCAGAGGGTCATGACCGTGGCAGTAATCAATCCGATGAAGCAAATGATTCCCAGTTCCATCAGGCCTCTGAACCCGGTAAGGACGAGGGGGAAGAAGGAGAGGGCTGCGGAAAGGCCTGCCAAAAGGATCCCTGGGCCGAGACGCGTCATCGTTGTCTGGATGGCTTCTTTTTTGGGTGCCCCTCGGGTTTCGTGCTCCTCCCGGTAGCGCGAAACCCAGTGGACGCCGTAATCGATCCCCAGACCCAGGAGCATGGGCGCGAAAGATACGGAGAGGATATTCAAATGGCCGATGAAAAGGGTCGTCAACCCAAAGGTAAGGGAGAGAGCAACAAGGAGCTGCGTAATCTCCAATAGAGGCCTTCGGAATCCGTGCCAAAAAAGGATAAGAAGGATCGTGAGCCCTGCCAGCGAGAAGAAGGTAGCGAGACTCATGTCTTTCATGGCTACTCCCATCTCATCCTCGTCAAGGGCAGCCGGTCCGGTCACCCCCACTTGAATGCCGGGGAATTCGGTCTGAACCCGGGCAATCGTATTCCTCAAAGCGTTCAGAGATTCCTGCCCGCTGGTAAAGCCTTTACCCATTTTTCTGGGTGTGATAAGAAGAAGAAGGTAGCGTTTATTTTCTGTCCAGAAATAACCCTGCTCAGACGCGACCGCCCAGGACTGTTTGGTGAGAAAGGATTCCCATGGAGAGACCTGGGAGGTGTTTCCATCCAGCCACTGCTTCATTTCGCGGAGAACCCTAACCAGAAAGTCGAGATCGTGGGGTTCCTTCCCGTTTCCTGTTGACTTTTCTTCAAGAAACCCAGTAAAGAGTTCTCCCACCATCTTAGAAGTCATCTCTTGATTGATTTGACTAAAAAAATTGGTCAGGGTGGGCGACTGGCTAAGACCTTGAATAAAGTCATGGTGTTCCTGAAGTGAATCACGGAGGGTCAAAAGGTCTTTCTTCCCGAGATAGAGAAGAGCCCATCGCCTGAAGGGTTTTGGGTCCACGCGAAAGAAGATCTGGTCGTAATGCTCTCGATCTGCTTCGAGGAGGGGGACAAGGGCCCGGAGGAATTTTAGAGAACGGGAGGGGTCCTGGTTTTCGACAGCCACCACGAAGGTGTCCAAATCATCAAACTGATCCATCTGTTCCGAGAGCTTCATCAGCCGATGGTTTGGAGAGATCAGCTCGCTCTGGCTCGTCAGGAACCCCAAATTCGCCACGGTATAGAGAATAGAAAGCACCGTGAGTGCCAAGGCGACACAGAGAGTAAGAAGGGGGTATGCGGTGACAACGATCAAAACTTTTCGCAATCCCTTTTGAACAACATTCATCCTTCCGCTCTCCTTACCAGGCCTTGGCTCCCACCGCATACTCCAGCCGGGCTAGGGACAAATTGTAATTGAAAAGGGCTTCCAGGTACTTTCCCTGGTTCTCGCCGTATTTCTCTATTGCTCGCAACATGTCATCCGCCGTGCCAACTCCCATATCGAAATTGGTCAGGGCAGCCACAATCCATTTCCTGGAGGCGGTCGCCCCTTTGCTGAAAGATTCCGCGGCCACTCTCCATTCCTTTACCTCCTGATAGTACTGGGCGACCTGAATGGGAATGTTCAGCTTTGCAGAGGCTTTCGTATAATGAAGCCTGCCGTACTCTGCTTTCTCCTTATCGACCTTCGCCTTACTGATGCCGAAGTCGAAATTCCACTTCACCCCTGCCACGACGCCCACGTTGGCGTGGTTGAACTCATCCGGGATATAGGCGTTTTGGAAGGTTTCTCGCCCCGGGGCCCCGGCCAGAGATCCTTCCAGGGCAACAAAAAAGGAAGGATACCTGTCACTCTCGGCCGCCCGTACCAGAGACTGCTGGGCTGCCAGCGCTTCTTCAAGCTGTTTGAATTCAGGCCGGTCGCCGTAGGCCTTCTCAATATAGCTCGGCAGCTCGGAGAGGATTTCTTCTCTGAAGGGAAGAACTTTTTCGGCAAGCTCAAAATTCGTCTCGGGAGATAAATAGATCATGGACTTCAAGGCGAAATAGGCGACCTTCGCTCCTTTTTCCGCCTCGGCCCGAGACCTGGCGGTATCGGCGCGGTACGCTTCGACCCGGTAGAGGTCGCTCTCCAGGACATTGGCGGAGCCGAGCTCTAAAAGGCGCTTCATCCGCTGTTTCGCATCATCAAAAAAGGAATCCGCGTCATCGGCTGCCTCCATCCCTGCGCGAGCCACGATGAGGGCATAGTAGAGTTCTTTTACCCTGAGAGCAGTCTCGTTCCCTCTCTCGACCAGCTTCAATTCCTTTGCCCGGATTCCCCGGCTGGCAGCATCCTTCCGATTCGAAAGTTTTCCAAAGGTGTAAAGGGGTTGAGTGGCTGTAAAGTCGATCCTTCCGAACACGCCGATCGTATCCGGGGACGGGTCATGGATTCGGGTGCCCAGGACCACGGGCGTCCTGGCATCGTTAACCGGCCCGATAATGGCAGTGCTATCCAACTGAGGATAGTAGGCTGCTTTGACCTGGTCCAGGTCACTTCGGGTTGCCGCGATTTCACTCCGGGTCTCCCCCATCTCCGGGCTCTTGGCGATGGCCATATCAATCAACTGCTGCAGGGTGAGAACAAGCTTTTCCGCCTTTTCTTTTTCCTCTCCTGCCACTCCATGGGCGATGAAAAAGAAACTACAAATGATGATTACTATCGAGACTAAAGCTATTCTATTCCTCCCTGGCATGGAAACACCTCTTCCCAAGGTTCTCATGCGTCAACCTCCTTTCTTATTGCTGTTTCGATCAAGACATCAGCGCTTATTCTCTGCAACCTCCTTCCTGAGATGAGATTCTCTTTCGTCTTTCTTCACCAGGAGGGTGGTGTAAATTAGAAGTCCGACTCCAGCCCAAAAGATCTGCTCCAATCGAAGCGCAATTCCGAAGGTCAGGCCCAAGGCCGACGGAAAACCCAAGGCACTAAAAGCGAGAACCCTCGTTGCTTCCAAAAAGCCGACGTTGGGAAGAACAAAACTCAGAAGATCGAACCAACTCCCAAGAAACCAGATCGCTCCGGCCATGAGCAGGGAGCGGTGATCCGTTAAGAGAAAGAGAAAATACCAGGCCTGGACGATACCGCAGGCCATGCCAACGATGTGCCAGAACATGGAGAGAGGCAAGTTCATCGGCCGCTCTTCATAAAAGAGCTTAAGCTGATCGTCCACTTCTGTGATGTGACGAGCTGCCTTCTCCAGGGTTCGACCGCCTACTCTGCGGGCCACCAGCCAGCGCACGACGGCTCCCAGCTTGCCGTACTTCTGAACGGCCAAAAATCCTATCATTCCTCCGCCCAGAAGAACCGTGCCCGCAAGCATGGCCACCCAAACGCCAACCGGAAGTCTTACCCCATGGAGGACTGCTAAGGATCCCACGACGACGAAAACGAGCTGGGCTAGGGCTTCGGAAAGTTTACCGATGATGACCCCGGTTGCCGCTTCTGGCCCTCGATGATTCAATGAAAGAAGAGTCCCCTTTGTTACATCGCCACCCAGCCCGGCCGTAGGGGTAAGGTAATTGATCGAAATTCCAGCCATCCGGATTCGAAAGAGGTATAAAAAAGAGAGTGATCGGTGCGGACCCGAAAGGCAATATCGCCATCCATGGGTGCGAAAAAGATCTGACACCCCTTCGATCAGAATGAAAGGGACAAGCCCCCAGCCCAGAAGAGTCAATTCTCGCCACAGTTGACCGGGGCCGATCTCCCAGACAAGGAAGGCAAGTAGAAGTACACCGATGACAACGCTCAACTTGTGAAATCTTTTCATGAGATTCCTTCCGCCTGTTGGCTAACCGCTTTTTTCATCGTCCTGCCATACTGAAACAAGCGGAGGCTATGAATGCTGGCGGTCAGTGCGGCCCAAGTGGCCACGATGGCGAAGGTTTGAAATGGGTAACCAGAAGAAAAACCAACGATAAACATAAAGCCATAAATGTTACGGCGTCCTGCGATACGACGGAAGGCTCGGTCAAATGGGCTAAAGAAGTCAACGGTCTTGCCATACCATTTGTTCGCTAAGGCATAAACGACATTGTCCGTCGTATCGGAACAAATAAGCAAGCCGGCAAGCAAGGCCGGCGATGGGTTTAAGCCGGTATTCCGTAATCCCACTCCAAGAGCCACGTACAAGCTCGTTTCGTTGAAGTAGTCGATGATGCCTTCATATTGTCCCAGTTTCGTATAGTGAAGCGTGGTACGTGCCAACTTGCCATCCACACCATCCAGAATTTCAACAAGAAACATGGTCAGAGCTCCTGCCAAAAAATGACCGTGCCAGAACAACCATATCACCAGTACCCCCACTCCCACTCCAAGAAAAGTAACGATATTAGGAGTAATGGGGGTGTTGCAAAGAAGACGTGTCAGCATATTTTCAAACGGCGGATCGATGAACTGAGCCGGAAGATCCATCACCTGTTTTTGCTGGCTCCGGATCATTATCCATGTTGCCTTTCGTGCGTCCTCCCTCGAATACACCTCTTTGAAATAGGGTACCAGAGGGCCTCGAATCTCTGGGGAGAAAGGATCGATATCCTCCGGGAGAAGCGATCTGACTTGACGAATCAGATTGCCCTTTCCTTGTTTTAACCAGGTTTGAAGATCTTCTCTTCTCAGGAATCCCGCTCGGATGATTTCTCTTTCTCTGTCCGAAGCGTCGATGTAAGCAAGGGTAGGCTCAGAAGCCGCGGTCAAGGCACGGATAAGGCGGGGATCCATCAAGTGGGCGGCGTCTATATAGACGAGAGATGGTCCAGGGTCCTTTAGCGTCAGAAGGGCGGTGGGGATATCCTCTGTCAGCCGTAGCGGCTCTATCCGAAGATTTTTCTGCCAAGCCTTAAGGTCTTCGGGGATCTTTTCCGTTTTTAAGAGGAGAACAACCCTTTCTATTCCAAACTGGTTAAGATGGAAGAGAGTCCTAGCGACAAGAGAAACACCCCCCACCCTCTGCCATGCGCCGCTGTGGCAGGCGTTAAGAACAACCAAGAAAGGTTTGATCCTTTCGCCCATTTTCGAAGAAAGAGATACCTGCTCTTTTCTGGACACATCCGATTCCTACAGGGGCAGATTCCCTACAGGGATAAACCGCGATCCTTCCTGATGCGACTGATAGGCGAGGTGCGTAAGTTCAGCACACCACTTTGCCTCCATCCAATTGACACCACGAGCCCGAACGTCTTGAACCTCGCCCAGAAAATCTTCCATCACAGGTTTCATCCATTCGGGGTGATGGGAACTCCCCGACAGGGGCTCCGGAAAGGCGTATCGCTCGGCCGGACAGCCGTTGGCACACAGAACCATATGGTCATCGTTGATGAAAAGGGTCCCTTCGTCTCCTGCGATGACCCCCTGATTCCGGCGGCACGATGCTTGCCACGTGAGATAGAGCCTTACCGTTCCCCTGAGAAAGGGCATTACCAGGTCCACTGTCTCTTCAAGATGAGGATCGGCACCCTGGGGGTGTTCCATGGTGGCTGAGACGCAAAGAGGCAACTCTCCCATCATCGAAAAGATCAGGTAGAGGTGGTGCCAGCCGTGGTCGAGGAGAATACCCCCTCCTGCCACTTCGGCACACCTTCGCCAATTGGAGACGCCTCCCCCCGAATGGGGAGGACGAAGGGCAGTGAGGGAAATGGACCGGACGACGCCAACTCTTTTTGAACGAAGGAGTTCACTCGCCTTGAGCCAAAGGGGCGCATATTTCCAGTTGTTGACGGTGAAGATTACCCGGCCGAATTCCCGGGCAGCCCGCTCGATCCGACGCAGACTCTCCAGAGAGGTCACCAGAGGCTTTTCACAAAAAACGTGGAGCCCCGCCGTGCACGCCTTGAGGATCAGATCACAATGAAAACAAGGAGGGGTGCAGATATCGACAAAGTCGAGGGGTTTCTCAGTAAGCAGGGGGTCTACCTCAGGATACACCCGCGCTTCC
>DASPPQ010000119.1:0-2714 GCA_035625415.1 Thermodesulfobacteriota bacterium | reverse complement strand
GCACTTTCTGCCTTCCTTCTTTAAATGTTTTTCGACAAAAGAGGCAGGGTAGTAACCCTTTTGATTCATTCGATCAGAAGATTCTATTAACCGATGTGGGCAGACAGAAATACATAACTTACAATCTTTACACAATTCCGCATCGATTTCGATCATCCCTGACGTCAAAGCTCTCCTCCAAAAATCTCTTTGGAACGTAATATCTTGACCGACAAAGTAATTTATTATAAAGTTTAATATCTTTAAAATCAATGCCTTTAGAGGTTAAATTGGCTCCTTCATTAAACCGTCTGGACAAGGAACAGAAGCGGCTGATTATGATCGGGGGAAAAGGAGGGGTCGGAAAGACCACCTGCGCCTCTGCAATCGCCCTCCATTTCTCCCAACAGGGGAAAAAGACTTTGATCATCTCGAGCGATCCCACTCCCTCGCTTTCAGACATTTTCGAAATGGAGATCGGCGATCAGGAGAGACTCATCAAGAACACGAAGAACCTTTACGGAATCGAGATCAGCTCTGATGTGGTCTTGAAAAAATGGAAGGACCGATTCGGGCCGGAAATCTACGAAGTAGTATCGTCTTTTACCACGCTCGACTACGATTTTGTGGACTATATCGGAGGCGCACCGGGGATAGAAGAAGAGTATATGCTCAATTACATTCTGGAGTTAGTGGAGGGTGCGCAATACGATTTAGTTGTCTGGGATACAGCCCCTGCCGGCCACACTCTGAGACTTCTCCATCTTCCTCAGATATTTCTTAAACATCTCGAGGCCGCTACCAAATTCTATATGAATTTGTATAGTTACTTTGAAAAATTAAAGGAAAGTGTCAAGCTAAAAAAGGGCAAGAGGTCTCTACTGGAAATCATCAGCGGATGGGAGGATCTGGCGGAGAAAGTTGTCACCTTTATTCGGGATCCTCAAAAATCCGACTTCATCATTGTGACCATACCAGAGGCCCTTGGCGTTCGGCAGACGGAGAGGATCATTAAAGATTTTGACGACTATCAACTCCGGGTGAATCATCTGATCGTCAATTACGTCATTCAGGAGGCAGATTGCAATTTCCATAAGGTTAGAAAGGAGATGCAGCAACACTATATTCAAACACTAAGAGATCAATATTCCCGTAGGATCGGACTGATAGAGCTCCCTCTTATGCCACAAGAGATCAAAGGGGTCGAAAGGATTAGTAAAATATCGGAGATTCTGTTCAAATAGGGATAATGGAATGGTGGATGCTAAAAGGAGGCATAGAAATGACCGTTCTCTCTAACAGAGCAAAAAGTTTAAAACCCTCCCCTACCCTTGCCATCAATGCCAAGGCGAAGGCGCTGCAGGCGCAGGGCATCCGCGTCATCAGTTTTGGCGCGGGGGAACCGGATTTCGATACTCCGGAGAACATCAAAGAGGCCGCGAAGAAAGCGCTTGATGAAGGCTTTACTAAGTACACTCCTGTGGGAGGTATTGATGAATTGAAAGATGCTATCATCAAGAAATTTCAGAGGGATAGCGGTTTATCCTATAAAAGGTCTGAGATTTTAGTATCCTGTGGAGGAAAACATTCCTTTTACAATCTCGCGCAGGCCATCTTCGATCAGGGTGATGAGGTGATTATTCCGGCTCCCTACTGGGTGTCCTACCTTCCCATGGTGGAACTTGCGAACGCGACGCCGGTTATTGTGGAAACGACGGAAAAGAACCAGTTTAAGATTACCCCAGAGGACTTGAAAAAGGCGATTACATCGAAAACCAAAGCCATGGTTCTCAATAGTCCGTCCAATCCAACCGGGAGCGCCTATACGAAAAAAGAATTGGAGAAAATTGCAGAGTTGGTGAATTCGAGGGACTTTTTTGTCATCTCGGATGAGATCTACGAAAAAATTATCTATGATGGTTTCAAATTCACAAGCATTGCCTGTCTGAGCGAGGAGATGAGGAAAAAGACGATCATCGTCCATGGCGTTGCCAAGACCTACGCCATGACGGGCTGGCGGATTGGCTATACGGCGGGAGCCGAAGAAGTTATTGCAGCCATGAATAATATCCAGAGCCAGAGCACCTCAAACCCCACCTCTATTGCTCAGAAGGCTTCTGTAGAGGCCCTCATCGGCCCCCAGGATGCGGTAGAGAAAATGGTTTCTGCCTTCGGACAGAGACGGAACTACATTGTGGACCGTTTGAATAAGATGCCGGGAGTCTCCTGCTATAGGCCAATGGGTGCCTTCTATGTTTTCCCAAACTTTTCCTCTTATTACGGGAAATCCTACGAGGGAAAGAAGATTGAGAACTCCACGCATCTTGCTGACTTCTTCCTGAATGTGGCGAAGGTGGCTGTGGTTCCCGGTGTTGAATTCGGGGCGGATTCCTTTGAGAGGCTTTCCTATGCCACCTCCATGGAAAACATTAAAGAAGGACTGGATCGCATTGAAGAAGGGCTTAAAAAACTCGCTTGAAATAGTCTTTCAATATGGAGTGGTGGTCAAAAGCGATCTGATCGGGCAGGTTCGATTTATTAAAAATTCCAATCTCAGCGGCATCATCTTTAGCCTGAGGTATTCCCTCAGCTTTTGCGATATAAACTGTTGAAATACTGTGGTGTCTTGGATCTCTTTTTGGATCTGAATAAGTGTGAAATTGCCTAACTAACTTTACATCCAAATTTGTTTCTTCCTTCGCTTCCCTGACAGCGGCCTCTTCCAACGATTCTCC
>DASPPQ010000118.1:0-5075 GCA_035625415.1 Thermodesulfobacteriota bacterium | reverse complement strand
ATTATACAGAAACCAAAGGCAGCCAAGGCAGAGGACCCAGGAGAGATAGTAGTAGTGTACATCCGTCTCAAGGACGAGAGCGCCGATGGAAAAGGGCGGAATCCCCATCAGCCCTTCGTTACCCCCAGTCAGGGTCCCGAGCTGCCCCATCGTGATCTCCACAATGAGTAAAAGACCGAAGGTGGCACATGCGAGATAGTATCCCTTCAGTCTCAGGAGCGGAGCGCCGATAACGTAGGAGATGATCCCCACGAAAACAGCACTGAAGATAGTTCCAAGCCACGGCGGTGCTATCCCCCGAACTGCCAGTATCCCCGAAACATACCCTCCCAGCCCAAACCAAGTGGGGTGGGCCAGGGAAAACATCCCCGCCTGTTCGAGGAGGAGACCCATCCCTAAGGCGAGTCCCCCAAAGATTGCCACAAAAGACATCACACCGACGACGTACGAGCCCGTTACAAAGGGAAGGACGACGATGACCGTGATGAGAATGAGCCAGAGAAATTTTTCTCTGGATGTCCCGCTCATCGAGTCACCCTCCCCTTCCCCAAAGTCAGATCCAGCGTCCGGACGATCAGGAATAGGATCATCACTAGGAGCGCGAAGACATCCTTCAGTCCTGCCGAAATGAAGCCGGCGCCAAACCCTTCGAGGAGGCCCAGAATGAGAGCGGCAACCATGGTCCCTGTCATCGTCCATCCGCCTACAATGGCGGCGACGAGACCCTTCAGACCGGTAAGCATACCGACCTCATAGCCTGTGAAGGTGATTGGAGTGATTACGATACCGGTAATCGCACCCAGGCCTCCTGCAAGACCAAAACAGAAAAACCTGAATCGGCTGATATCGATCCCCATAAGACTTGCTCCGGTCACGTTGATAGCAGAAGCCCGGAGGGCTTTTCCGAATAAAGTCCGATTCAAAAACAGGGAGAGTCCGAGCGTGACGATGACAAGGAGACCCAAGACGCAGAGAATTTGTGACGTCATGGTCGCACCGAATACATGAATCACTTCCGTACCGAAGAAATCCGGGATGGTTCTCGTTTCGGACCCCCAGCCAAGGAGAACAACACCTTTGATGACCGAGGCAGCAGCAATGGTAATCATCATATATGTCATCTCGCTCGGGAACCGGACCGGGCGGATGGCGATTCGTTCGAAGATCATCGAGATGAGGATCGTACAGGTAATGGCAAAAAGAACGGAGGGGACAAGGCCAAGTCCTGTCCCACGGAAACCCCAGGTGAGCATGCCGCCCAGCATCACAAATTCACCCGTTGTAAAATTGAGGACTTTGGTGATGAGGTAGACGAGGCTCCAGCATATTCCGATTACGGCATAGATGCTTCCGCTCGTGATTCCCGAAATGGTATATTGGACGATCTGGGAGAAAAGTGTCATTGAACTTCAGCTCCATTGGAGAGCATGGGACTTACACTTCCTCTTTGGAAAAGTCATTCTTATCATCGAAGGCAAATAGGATGGGTCACTACCTATTTTCATTATTGCGCATAAATCTCCTTACAGATTTTGACCCCCGCCACTGCGTCGAGAGAAGTAACTCCATAATGCTTATTTCACAATCGTTGTTCCACATTCACCCCTGACCGATTTCAAAAGGTTCTCAGTAGGTGTGATGATCGCCGTCTTCCCGCCACCTTCAAGGAATTGTATAATGGCTTCGATCTTTGGCTTCATCGATCCCGGTTTGAAATGCCCTTCTGCCAGATACTGCTTTATTTCGGAAACAGTAGCATGGTTAATCGGTTTCTGGTTCCCCATTCCAAAGTTCAAATAGACTGCATCGATAGCTGTTGAAATGATGAATATATCTGTGCCAAGGCTTCTGGCTAGCAGAGAAGATCCCAGATCTTTGTCAATGACGGCTTCAACGCCTTCAAGGTCTCCCTGATCATTCAGAATTACGGGGATCCCTCCTCCGCCAGTAGACACCACAACATAGCCCCTTTCTACCAACAGCCTGATGACATCCAATTCAACAATCTCTCTGGGAGTGGGAGAAGGAACGACACGCCTGAACCCTCGGCCTGCATCTTCCATAACCACCCAACCGAATTCCTCTCTGTTGGTAAGGGCTTCTTTCTCAGACATGAAGGAACCGATCGGTTTCGATGGATGCTCAAAGGAAGGATCATTCCTTTCCACAATGGTCTGAGTCACCACAGTGGTCACCTTCTTCGCGATGCCTCTCTTTCGAAATTCGTTTAAAAGGGCCTTTTGAATCATATACCCAATTGCCCCTTGTGTGTCAGCTCCACAGATGTCTAAAGGAATAAGGGGAAGCTCGCGACGGGCGAGTTCCCCTCTTCTATAGATAAAACCTACCTGAGGACCATTGCCGTGGGTGATAACGATGTTCAAACCCTCTGCAATGAGATCAGCTATGTATTTTGCTGTTTCCTTGACCGCCTCATACTGGGAGGATAAAGATACGCTGTTCCTATCTTTTATTAATGAATTTCCCCCGATTGCCAGAACAGCAAGCCTTGAATCCATCATTCAACCTCTTCTTGAGTTTCTTTCTCGAAAAGGGATGCGTTCCTCAGGATTGCATCGACGTCCTTCTTCGAAAACTGATTCCCGTGAAGGATGCCCTTTCCTTTTAAATTTGTTGTCATAGTTCTCTATCCCCTTTATTAAGAGAATGGGATTGAGGTTTGGGAGTTAGGTGATAAATGCATATTCCTAATCCCTTATCCCCGATCCCTAACCACCTAATTCCTAATTTTATTAGCATTTGATTTTCTTAATTTTGGTTGGGAGAAATTTTGTGATTCCGGGTGTTCCCTTCATCTTTCCATTCTCGACCATGATCTTTCCCCGCTGCATCGTAAGGACGGGCTTCCCAAGGCACTTCCTGCCTTCATAGACCGTATAAGGGGCTCTGGAATGAAGTGCCTTTTGCCGAATCTCCTGGATCTGAGTCGGATCGAAGAGAACGAGATCTGCATCAGAACCCTTTTCAAGAGCCCCCTTTTTAGGGTAGAGTCCAAAGATCCTTGCTGGATTCTCTGAAAGGAGTCGTACCAATTGGCAAGGTCCGATCCAGCCTGAATTGATTCCCTCGTCATAGGTCACTGAAAGCATGGTCTCGGCCTGTGCCGTTCCAAAGGCTGCGTCGAAGAAAGGATCTTCGATCTTCTTTACCTTTGGGGCGTGGTCGCTTGCCACCACGTCGATGACACCTCCCTGTATAGCCCTCCAGAGGGCGAGACGGTCTGTTTCAAGCCTGAGTGGTGGGCCGATCTTTGCCAGTGGACCCTTTTTCTGAAGCTCCTTGTCGGTTAAGGTAAGGTATTGGGGACAAGTCTCAGCATAGACTACTCTTCCTTCCTCTCTTGCCTGTCGGACGGTAAGAACACCTCTGGCCGTGCTGATGTGGACCACATAGAGGGGGCAGTCGGTGACGGTCGAAATCGTGATGGCCCTATAAATGGCTTCTGCCTCGAGGTAATCCGGTCTCGTCTTTAGAAAGACCTTCTTCTGATCCTCCTTCTTTTTCAGGGACCGATCCTCAAAATAGTCGGTCACCAACCCATTTTCAGCATGAACCATGGCTAATCCACCATTCTCCCCAATCAGATCCATCGCCGCAGCCAGCCAATAATCGTCCGTCATCCATTTGAGCTTGGCATAAGCCATGAACATTTTAAAGGAGGTGACACCGAGGTCAAAGGCCCTGGGGATCTCTGCGGCTTGATTTGCCGGATCGAAAAGGGCTCCATGGATGGCGAAATCCAAGTAGGATTTTTTGACTCCTTCATCCTTGAATTGCTGAATCGTATCGATCAGTTTCATCCCGGGTTTGGCATAGGCATAATGGATGAGGGTTGTTATCCCTCCATGAGCAGCCGTTACAGAAGCCCCTCCAATGTCATCTTCATAAACGGGATGAACATGGGCATCGATCGCTCCGGGCATGACATATCTTCCGGAGGCATCGATGATCCGGCCTGCCTCTTTGGCTGGAAGGGTTGATTGAACCGCGGCAATCTTTTCGCCTCTAATCCCTATATCTGCCTTCTGAATCCTCGACCCTGTAATAACTAGACCATCTTTAATAATAATGTCATATGGCTTTGCCATATCTTCTCCCAACCTCATCCTTCTTTCTTTGAACAGGTTTGGATGGCTTTTACAATCTGGGTATAACCCGTGCATCGACAGATATTGCCCCGGATATGTTGACGGACCTCTTCTTCGCTCGGATTTGGGTTGTCGTCGACTAGGGCCTTCGCCATAACAATCATCCCAGGTGTACAAAATCCACACTGCACTGCCCCGTGTTCCAAGAAGGATTTCTGGATGGGATGCAATCGGCCATCCGGTTGCCCAATTCCCTCGACCGTAACGATGTCACTTCCATCCAAACCAATAGCCAAACTGAGGCAAGCGAGGGTCGGTTTCCCGTCCACAAGAACAGTGCACGCCCCGCATTCCCCAATTCCACACCCGTACTTGGCACCTGTAAGACCAAAACGGTCCCGAAGGACATTGAGCAGGAGTTCACTGGGAGCAACCAGAATCTCCCGCTTCACACCGTTTATTCTCAGTTCAATCTGTTTCTTCAAAATAGCGCCTCCTGTCTCAATATCCCCGTGAAATCCACTCTTCACTTTCACCTACAATCAATTCGCGGCTCTTTCCCATGCAAGTTTGATGGCGTCCCGGACGATTACCTTTGTGACTTCCCTTCGATACTCGACCGTCGACCTGATATCTGTGATCGGCTGGATCTCCTCGGAGGCCCTTTGACTTGTCTTTTCGATGAGGTCCATTGTGAGCCTCTTACCCTTTAGAATGTCCTCGGCCTCGATGGTCCGAAAAGGTTTCGGCGCTACGGAGCCAAGGGCAATTCTGCAGTCCTTGCAAACATCCTTTTCTCTTTCGATCGCCACTGCAACGTTCAATTTTGCCGGGTCAGCGGCAACCCGTACGACTTTCAGAAATGCACTCCCTGTGCCATCTTTTGATTCCGGCAACTGAACTTCAATCAGAAGTTCTTTGGACGAGAGGACAGTCTTTCCTGGTCCCACATAGAAATCCTCAAGC
>DASPPQ010000117.1:0-5393 GCA_035625415.1 Thermodesulfobacteriota bacterium | reverse complement strand
AACTTCACAGTGTTAGTACAAGAGAGTGTACAAACCAATGACTGGGTCGGAATTCTGATTGGTTAACTTATTAATAGATCTAATGAATATAGAGGAGTAAGGGTCGATAAAACCGTGGCATAGAATCCTAGCCCATGGTTTTTTCACTCGATGGTTTCCTACATAGCTTAAAAACCAAGATCATCACCTTTTTCGTTTCTTTAAACTATATCAACAGTCCGGGCAAATCGTTAAGTATGAGTTATAATATATGGTGTACAATATACAAACCTGACCATAAATAATGGTAATAATCTTATATGAAGGTTTTGACAGACAAATCGAGAGTGACAAATAAGGAGTGACTATGCCCAGAGAAATTTGGCATGAATTGTTCTTCCATGTTTCACCACAAAAACTCTATGAGGCGATTACCGACCCCAAAAAGCTTGCACAGTGGTGGACAACAGACGTAAAAGGTGTTTCGCTTCTGGGTAAATATTTAGAATTCGGGTTTGGAGAGACAATTCAAGAGATGCTCATAAGTGACCTGAAACCAGATAAGCTCGTTCATTGGACTGCAACAGAAAAAGGTCTAGCCGATTGGGCGGGAACAATTCTTGAGTTCAGGATTTTTCGTCAGAATGATCTAACGTATTTGCATTTTCATCATTCCAATTGGAGGGAAGACGCCAAGATGTATGCCCAATGCAATACTGATTGGGCTTTCTATCTTCTGAGTTTAAGGGAATTTGTTGAGAAAGGAAAAGGGCGGCCCTTTCCAAGGGATATCTTAAACAACGGACTCTGATCCAATAGTTTCTTTTCTGATAATCAACTGTAGATTACGCAAAAGAATCGTCATTTTAAAAACCTAAGAGAGTTTGTAGGTAATGCCAGTCTGTGTAGTCTGAGTTAGTAAGCTGATAACTGTATGTTCGAAACCATTCAAGTAAGCCGCTTCGCGGCGGAAAAACCTGAGAATATCTTAAGAAAACCAAAACCTTATCACGATACCTCTCCTAAAACTCACCAGAGAAAGGAGAGGTATCATGAAAAAGGTACTACAGACCCCGTGGTATACAAGAATCACCGAGACTTTGCAACTGAATGGGAAGAGCGAGACTACGCAGAGAGCGTATGCCCGTGCTGTGAGAATGCTCATTGAGTACGCCGGCAAAGAACCGGACTTGATCACGGAAGAGGAACTCAAGGATTATTTTCTTCACCGCAAGAATGTAGACAAGTGGTCCCACAGCACCATGCGCATCTGCTACAGCGGCATTCGTTTCTTTTACGAACACGTCATCAAGCGCGACTGGCATATCCTGGACATCCTGCGAGCCCAACCCGAACACCGTCTTCCTGCTATTCTGAGCAGGGAGGAAGTCTTAGACATACTCAATCGGGTGAGCCCCTTTCACAATTATGTGTATCTTGCCACTGTCTACTCGTGCGGTTTGCGCCTCAGTGAGGCACTGTACCTTCAGGTCTCCGACATAGACAGCGCACGCATGATGATCCACGTACACCGTGGGAAGGGTGCCAAAGACCGCTATGTGCCATTGCCCGACACCACCCTGAATCTCCTGCGCCAGCACTGGGCCAACCATCGCAACAAGAACCTCATTTTCCCGGCACTCGGCAGAAATTTCAAAGGCGGTGCAACGGCACATGAGCCCATGAAGCCTGGCAGCGTCGATACGGCCTTGCGCAAGGCCATCCACCTATCAGGCATCCACAAAAAGGGCATCTCCATCCATACTCTGAGGCATTGCTATGCGACTCACCTCCTTGAAGCAGGCGTCAACTTGCGTGTCATCCAGAGAATCCTGGGGCACAGCAATCTTATGACCACCATGGTCTACCTGCACCTCACCACCAAGGGCAGCGAAGAAGCCAAGGCCATTATCAACTCGGTCATGGAGGGGCTGTGACATGGGCGCAATCAAGGATATCTTCTCAACCTACGGACCCGAATATGTCTCCCGTTTCTCTCATGCTATGCCGCGTGAGCACCTCAAGGTCATCCATGCGGTCTCCTCCTGCCGCTCGGCCGAGTACGGGATGGTCGTCTATACCTGCAGAGAATGTGGTAAATACCACACCGTCTTCCGCTCCTGCGGGAATCGCCATTGCCCCACCTGCCAGAGTCACAAGGCCAGGCAGTGGCTGAGAGAGAAACTCGAAAATCAGCTCCCCACCCACCACTTCATGATCACCTTCACCGTGCCCGAAGCCTTGCGATCCTTCATCAGAAGCAACCAGCACATCTGCTACGAGGCCCTGTTCAAAGCCTCGTCCTCCGCAATCAAAACGCTCGTTGCAAACGAACGATTCGTTGGTGGCGACATCCCGGGCTTTTTCGGCGTGCTCCATACCTGGGGCAGGCAGCTTACCTATCACCCCCACATCCATTACATTGTCCCTGGAGGTGCCTTCTCATCCACAGACAATTCCTGGCATGCTTCCCGTCCGGACTTCTTCGTCCCGGTTCGTGCCCTCTCGCCTCTATTCAAAGCCAGGTTCAAGGATGAAATGAAGAAAGCTCACCTGTATGAATCCATCCCTTCCCAAGCATGGGAAACAGCCTGGAACGTCAACAGTCAGCCTGTCGGGAAAAACGGCCACGCTATCCGTTACCTCGCCCCCTACGTGTTCAAGGTCGCCATTTCCGACAGCAGGATCAAGAGTGTTCAAAACGGTCTGGTTTCCTTCCAATACAGAAAACACGGAAGCAGTCGTCTTCGCACCATGACGCTGTCCGCCATGGAATTCATCCGCCGCTTCCTCCAGCACGTCCTGCCCACAGGATTTATGAAGGTGCGCTACTACGGCTTCATGCATGCAAGCTCCCGCATCTCCATGAGCGACGTCCACCTCTCCATCGAGATCGCTTCGGGCTTCTCACAGGCCTCCTCCCGTATCCCGCCCGAACCCCCTGGATACCCTGTCTGTCCTGTCTGCGGTGGAAAACTCATGTACCAGTACGCCATCCTCGCCTTCCAAAAGCACTCTGCCATGAATTCAAGCTGAAAACCCCGTGCTCAAAAATCTCAAGCCGATCCGAATATGTTCATTTGCCTGCCAGCGCGTAACCATCGTGCCGGTGTGCACCCGTGCGCTCGTGCCGCAGAATCCAAGGCCTTTTCAGGATCGTTTTTGCATGTTCGCTTCTCTTGTCAGGCTCAATCCACGGCTTCTAGAAAATATTCTCTTGATCATTGCCTTGCAGGTACTTCCTGGTAATCTATAGACTCTCAATCCCTGAAACGCTTTACCCTATATGCCTACTCGTTGTAACGGCTTCATGAACGCAGGATTGAGTTCGACCTTTCAGGTCGTCTCAATCCATAAACATTACCTTCAAAATTTAAGCACTTCAGAACTGACATAAATCGAAGTTATCAACAGTTAGGACAAAGTGAAGATTTATGATATTATCAACGGTCACAAACCTCCATTTTTAGACATCATTTTCTGCAAATCTATTTGACTTTAGTGCGCCGTTGGCGTATATTGATTTTGATGGTGATCATCGAGACCAAGGTATTTACAAAGCAAGTAGTCGAGCTTCTTTCAGATGACGAGTATAAAAAGCTGCAGGCCCAGCTGGTGGAATCTCCGGAAGCAGGAAGCATTATTAAGGGAAGCGGCGGATTAAGGAAAATAAGATGGGTTATGAAAGGGCGAGGGAAACGCGGTGGTGTGAGGATAATTTATTATTGGGCAGTTAAAGACGATATACTACTCATGCTCCTCATATATCCCAAGAGTGAACAGGATGACCTCACCTCGAAGCAGACAAAGATATTAAGAAAGATTGTAGAGGAAGAATTCAGATGAAAGATGATCTCTTCAAAGAACTTGTGAAAAGCGTCAGGGAAGGCGGAGCCATACTTCGCGGAGAGAAAAAACCGAGCAGAGAGTTTATTGTGGATGCGCCAGACATCAAAAATCTCCGAAAAAAATATCATCTGTCCCAAAATGCATTTGCAGCCATGTTCGGTATAAGCGTCAAGACGCTAAGGAATTGGGAACAGGGTCGGCGTATACCCGTTGGACCAGCAAGGATTCTCCTACTTGTAGCAGCCAAGCATCCCGAAGCCGTTCTTGATGTTGTTTTGCCGGGTGATATCAAGTCAAAAGATAAGGTGGTGCAGGCAAGATCCCTATAATTCATATAAATGTGCCAGGTTGCATGGTCTGAGTTGGCAAACTGATAACTGTACGTCATAGCACATTACCTTCAAAATTTAAGCACTTCAGAACTGACACAACATCGAAGATATCAACGCTATGGGTAAAGCGAAGATTTATGGCATTATCAACGGCTACAAATCATAGTTGATAGTGCATATAACCTTAAAAAAGGCAGGGTTTTAAGCCCTGCCTCTTATTGTCCAAATGTAGTATTTCTTTTTTAGATTGTTTATTTCAGGTAATTATTTTGTTCTATGCACATCAGGTTAATCTCTGCTTTACTCGTCCCCGACCTTAAGGTCAGGGAAAATGTGATGAAGGTGATTAAGAAATGCCCGGGGCGCAGCTGGAGAGATTACCACGACTCTATCATGGAATTTTAGGACGATCGCATTGTGAAAGTCAGTGACAAACGCCCTGTAGGAACCAAGGCGCTTGTTGTAGAAACGACCGGTAAATGAGAAGAGCCCGCCGTTACCGTAGACACGAAATGAACCTTTGCAAGCTGCAGGATCTGCCCATGCACGCTCAAGACCGGTAAGGGGAACGGTGGTTAAGGTTAGAAGCCTATGCACCGAAAGTTCCTTCGGTCCGACTGTGTAACCGGATACAATAAAGTCTAGGCAGCCGATCAGAAGGAGGAGAGGTACGAGAGCCACGCAGAGGCCGAAGTTGTGCGTGAACCCAGATAGAGTAGGAATGGCGCGGTAGGCGGCGTAACTGGCGATGATGAGGCCGGTAGTTCCCAGGAAGGAAAAAAGCTTTAGGGATGTTGGCCATGGCGCTACATTGAAGTGTCGATTCATGATTGTGAGGAAAGTGCTGAACGATAGGCATCACCGGCGGCCCAAGCCGTCCGGCGAATGCGATGGTTGGGCAGTTATTGTATGTCACCTATTGTTCTGCTCAACGAAGTTCGAATTCAAAGGTGCTAACAACTCGTATCTTTTTTACTGGTGTGCTTGTCGGACTGTACGGAGCAGATTCATCATTACCGTCACTACCAAAGATCTGGATGATGCCCTGGTTTGCAGAACGAATCGTGCCCACTCCTGCACCAGAATCAGAGGCGAACTGCTGTGCTGTTAAACGAGCATTTTTTGTTGCTTCGGCAAGGAGTTGGGGTCTTAGGGCATTAAATGTTGTGATAACATATCGGGGATTAGCAGTGTTTTCTTCCCTTTGACCATCGAGTACAACACCAGACTTAA
>DASPPQ010000116.1:0-15483 GCA_035625415.1 Thermodesulfobacteriota bacterium | reverse complement strand
ACTCGTAAGAGTAATTCCATCCATGTTGGGCATTCTTATATCTGTTACGACAGCATCGACTTTATTTCCCTTCATTTTATCCAGAGCATCAACTCCATCAATCGCTGCGACACATGAATGTCCCAGCTTGGATAGAAAAGTTGCGATTAAGTTTCTTAATGACTCTTGATCATCCACCACAAGAATTGTATATTTGGAGGGTTTCATTTTCCTATCTTCTACCATGAGAGAGTACTCCATCCTAATGCACGATCCAATTTTACTCGGCCTTGAGTAAAAAAGTCAACACAAGCCAGGAACGATTGAATTCTTAACTTTGGTATTAGTCTTGGCATTTGAGAAGGCGTAAGGGCGTAAGCTTCGGAAAAAGATTGGGCTTTAAGGATTACCGAGTGAAATGTTCGATGGCCTAGCCATATTTGAAAATCACGCTCTCAGGAAGAAAGCGATGAGATAAACTCGAGACCTGTAAAGGAAGTGGAATTATAGATAGCGGACTTTTTCTACAAAAGAGGAAACTACATATACCCTGATGTTGTTGCTTTTTGGATCTGCTGGAAAGATAAAAAAGCCTTGTCGCTTAGGATCGTAGCCCAAGGTTGACCCGACCAACACTTCACCGTCTATAAAAGTCACTTCCACTTTTTGGCCAGAAGGCGTTTCTCCTTCAACATACTTCCTCCGCTCTTTATACAGGGAGTCCCCGGTGAAATCCAGAACCATGAAAATAGCTTTCAGGTCTTCCATAGATACTTCGATTGGCCTGCCAGAGCGGTTATCAACTGGAATAAGATGAAAAAGTTTCTTGGTCGGAAAAAAATCTTGAGTGAAACCTTTGATTAACCTACCATCCCTATATCGTACAACAACTTTAACCTTTTCCATCTCACCTAAATCCCTAATAAAGTTAAGAACATAGACTCGGGAGAATCTCCTCAAATTCAAATCGTCCCCCGAGAAGAAGGTTTAGTTTCCAACGATCCTCATCCAATATCTGGATCAATTCTAATCCATGCTGATATCCTTCCCAGTGCTGGTTTCCTTTCCAATCTTCTTTACAATAAGGTTCCTTCCGCACAATCTTTGCCACCACTTTGAAGTTAGCCAATTCAAACCCCATAGCATACAGACAGTAATATTTAATTCCCTACCAACAGGGATGTCACTGACTGTTTCGATGAGAAAACCTCCCTCGCTTGCATTAACAACAATTGCTCCACGTAAACAGGAGCCCCCCCATATCCCGATATTCAATGGGCAAATCAATAACAACGCGGGGATGACTTCTTTTCTCTCTATTGTCAAAAGGCCCTTCCATTATCTCCTCCTACCCTCAGGTTTTCTATTACTAAATTCGTGCCTTGTTTCATAGAGCTATCGGTTCATACTAAACCTTTTTTCTTCTTTCAATAGCAAACCTCAGAGCAATAATAGTCTCCGGTTTTTTCCATTGGTTTCTACCATCATCCCATGGTTTCTTTGAAGAATTTCTTTTTTTTCCCGTTTCTGGGCATACATCAAGGCATCCGCCTGAGAAAGGAGTTCATCTATCGGAATAGGATGGTCAGGATCAAATTGAGCAGTTCCCAAACTAACCGATAGGATGCGTTGGGACCTCCGGGCGTTATAATCTTTCACATTTTCGTGCAAACGAGTTATCAGTGTCTCACTGTTTTCATCAGTGGATTCTAATAGTACTACAAATTCATCTCCTCCAATCCGAGCAATAATATCCGACTCACGAAAGGTCTTTTTAAGGATGTTGGCAAGATCTATTAATGCCTGGTCTCCTTCATTATGTCCATGGTGGTCGTTAATCCATTTTAAGTCATCCATATCGATGAAAAGGAGCAATGGCCTTTTCTTTGTCCGAACGGCTACCTTTAAACACTGCTCTGTCAGAACAAAGAATCTTCGCCGATTACACAAACCTGTAAGCTCATCAGTGAGGGAAAGAGCTAGCAACGCCTCCTCCCCTTTACGGTCATGCATCATCTTATCAAAACGGAGGATAAATTCATCGATGAAAAAGGGCTTTTTTATGAATTCCCGAGCTCCTGCAGCAATTGCTGACCCAGCAGAATGCTCATCCGCCTGCCCAGTCATGATCATGACGGGAAACTTAGGATATAATTTTAACAATTCCTTAGTAAGAGTAATCCCATCCATAAGAGGCATGACAATGTCTATTACCGCTGAATCAAAGGAATCTTTTTTGAGTTTTTCTAAAGCTTCTATTCCATCCTTTGCCGTTTCGCAGCTATGGCCGTATTTGGATAACAAAGAAGATACAAGATTTCTTACCGTTTCCCGGTCATCGACGATTAAAACCCTATAAGAATCCATTTTTTTCTCTCACTCTGTTCTTACAACCAATGTTGAAGGATGGTCACGCCTCTCGATGAAATCTATTTCCTTCAGGCAAGATATGTTGCTCAGAATTTGCCCCAGTTTCAAATAATCTTCTTTTGAGATCTGAATGAACTTTAGTCCATATTGATGCCCTTCCGAGTCCCCCCGACTGCAGATATCTTTCCAGACGATCTCCGCTTCTGCTTTGAAGTTTGCCAACTTAAACTTTTTCGGAAACAAGACTTCAATATCTATTCTTGTGCCAACAGGTATCTCCCTTAAAGTTTGTATCAGAAGACCGGATTCACTTGCATCAATGGTCAACCCAGGGTAGACACCTTCATTCTCACGCGCCTGAAAATGAAGAGGTAAACTGACCATGGTCCTTGGATGTTTCCGTTTTTCTTTGTTATTAGACGAAGTCTTCATATCACTTTTTCTAACCATTTCGTGAGGAAGTGGCCAGTTTCATCATATCTTGTCTTGTATCACTTGGTATCATCGGACTTGATTTTTTCCAGATTCCTGGTCTGAAGGATTGCCATGTCCGTTGCTTTTTTAACTTCCAGATTTTCAGGATCAAATGTAAGGATATTTCTCCAGATAGAAATGGCTTGACTTAGATTTCCAGATCGATACTGTTCGAGACCATCCTCAAACAGGATCTTTCGGCAGTTTTCGATCCCTGCATCCAATAACCCGGCATCGTAAGAAAGGAACCGTTTAAGGTTGCTGAGGGAGGAGTAGTTTTTCAAGAGAATTCTGTAAGTCCTTCCCGCAGGGGCGAAATCTTTACCTTTAAAGTCAAGGTCTGCTTGCCCTTTGATTGACTCCAAGAGGCTTACATAGCGATTGCGCACCATTATATCCCATGGGTATTGTTGGATGAGACCTCTGTAGATATCGATCCCCATCTGGAAATCGCCGCTTTTCAGAAAGGATTGGGCTTGCTTCTCCGCCGGAAGTATTCGGCTCATCTTAAGTCTAGTATCTAAAAAGGTTTTTTTAAACGAAAGCAGGTTGGCAAAGTCGCTGAACCGGGGAAAGTTCTTCAACAGCAGGTCATAGGTGATTTGGGCCTTAACAAAATTCTCTCTATCAAAGGCCTCGTCCCCCTGGGTCTTCATAGATTCGATGGCCTCGATGTAGTTTTTCAGCATCTCAGAATCTTTTGGATATTTCTTGTAAGCCAATTGGTATGTATCCAAGGCCTTCTGAAAATCGCCTGACGTAAGTTTCTGGTAACCTTCATCGATGGCACTCTTCACCTGTGTTCTTTTCACCCATCCGCATGAGGAAAGTAAAAAAAGTAGGAGGACTAAAAGGAAGATCAATACGCTGCGAAAACAGGTCATCAATTCACCTATACGAGATAGGAGTCTAACTGCAAGAAGCAGCTATTATAATGAAAGTAAACATGCAATACAGCCATGACCCCAAATCCGTCTTGTGAATATTAGGGGTGTTTGTCAGAATCTTTATCCAGCACCTCTCTCACTTTTCTTGCCAGCCCCTCCATTGTAAAAGGTTTTTGGATGTAATTTACTCCTTTTTCCAGAACTTCCTGACGGACAATATCATTATCGGTATGGCCTGACATATATAGAATCTTTATCTCAGGATAGAGAGGTTTCAAAAGCTTGGCTAACTCAGAACCGCTTATTCCAGGCATTACGATATCGGCCAACATTAGTTGGATTGGACTTTTACGCCTTTCACAAGCGACTAAGGCATCATCCCCATTAAAAGTTTCTAAGATCCTGTATCCCTGCTTCTCAAGAATTTTCCCAGCCAATTTTCGGACCTCCTCCTCATCCTCCACTATTAGAATCGTCTCGTTCCCACGAGGAAGTTCTTCCTTCAAAACCTCTTTCTTTATCTTTTCCAGAGGCTCATTCACTCTGGGAAGATAAATATTGAATGTGGTGCCTTTCCCTTGTGCGCTATAAACCCAGACGTGTCCTTCGCTCTGTTTCACAATCCCATAGGTTGTTGACAAACCCAATCCCGTCCCTTTACCCTGCTCCTTAGTTGTAAAGAAAGGTTCAAAGATCCGCTCTCTGACCTCTGGGGTCATTCCCACCCCTGTGTCACTCACCGAAAACATGACATAGTGACCATGTTTCACGTCAACATGACTACGAGCATAGGATTCCTCCAACTCCACATTGGCCGTCTCGATAGTGAGTTTCCCCCCGGAGGGCATTGCATCCTTGGCATTGACTGCAAGGTTCATGATCACCTGTTCGATCTGCCCTACATCTGCCCTTACCCTTCCAAGATCCTCTGCCAGCTGGATGACCATTTCGATGTCCTCACCAATGACGCGGCGGAGCATCCTTTCCAGATCTCTCAAAAGAGTGTTCAGATCAAGTACCTTCATCTCCATAACCTGGCGACGACCGAAGGCCAGAAGCTGTCGCGTCAGACTGGCTGCACGTTCCGCAGCATTCTGTATCTCATCTATATTCACTCTCAAAGGGTCACCTTCTTTGAGTTCGAAGCTGGAGAGTTGGCTGTAGCCTTTGATGACGGTAAGGAGATTGTTGAAATCATGGGCAATTCCACCCGCTAAGCGACCGATGGCCTCCATTTTCTGCGAGTGGCGAAGCTGCTCTTGAAGAACTGCCTTCTCCTCCCCCACTCGCCTGATCTCGGTAATGTCCTCACAGGCCATCAAATTTTCTCCTGTTTCTAATTGGACAGGGATAAAATTGATGATCTTTTCCGCTCCACCTTTACAGGTTACAGTGAAAGTCCTGGGCCTTTTTGCTCCTGAGCTGAAACCTTCTAGGTCATTCATCCAGGTTGAAATGACATGGTGTCGATAGGTAGGATCGGGATATGCCTTCCTAAACCAGGTTTTTCCATTAGGAACATCGTTTAAATCATAACCAAACAATTCTCTAAATTTGGGATTGATGTATTTAAAAATACCATCTTTATCGATCATCACCATGCCGAAGGGGGCATTGTCCGACAGCGTTTGCAGTTGTCGAGTATATTTGGAAACTTCTCCCTGCTGTTCCATAATGGTTCGGCTCATTTTGTTAAAACTTTCTGTCAATTTTCCAAGTTCGTCCCTAGAAAAAACCCGAAGAGATCTGCCCCATTTCCCGTGTTCAAGTTCCTCCACACCTGAGGCAAGTTCGTGGATAGACCTAGTGATGAGAATCGAGATTCCAATAACACCAACCACCGCCACCAGGAGAGTAGAAGCAAACAGCCAGAAGATTCGTTCGCGGGCAAAACTCTGAGCTTTCAGGAGAACCGACTGATTCACTCCCACAAAGACGCCACCCAGCGATTTACCCTTAAAGAGAATAGGAGTATAAATCTCGAAAATCCTATCATTGGAAAGAGGGATTTCTCTTACGACGGTTCCATCTCGGTCATTTTTGAGTATACGGCCCTCAGCCTCTTTCAGAACTTCCCCTCTCTTTTTAATGTCGCTATGGGCAAGGATTTTCATTTTCCCATCAACAATGGCCATGTATTCGACATCGCTATTTGAGCTCTTCCCTTTGAAGACGATGTGATCCATACCCAATGAATCGCCAGAGGCAAGACCGTATGCTGCTACAGCAGCGGCACTTTTGCTCGACGTCTCGGCCCTTTTAACAATCTCGTTGAGAATTGTTTTGTTAAGAATTTTGACTGTGACAATGGAAAAGGCAAAGGTAGTGAAAATGAGAAGCAGAATGACAAATAGGGTAAGTTTAAGCCTGATGCTTCGGAACATAGCAAAACCTCAAGATATATTATCGTAAACCAGTATTTGAGCAAGACTAATGCCAAGGAATAGTCATATCTTTTCTTAATAAGATTCAATATGTTAGCGAATGTTCGCTTTTTCCTATGGCCAAATTTCGTCGACAACGGAAAATTATTGCACAGGTATATTCCTCCCTTATAATCCGTTTCAATGGCGACGGGACACTACTCTCTTCGGACCCTAATTGCTCATCCAATGAGTGCATGACGAGGAGGTGCACCGGATGCGCAAGCCTCGCGTAGTAATCGTAGATTCAGGGTCTCACCCGATGAGTCAGTCCTCTCAACGAGTTTAAGCGGCCGCTTGTCGCTGAGAACACTTCTCCAGCAGCGAGGAAGGGAGGGTCAGGGAGCCAAATTCACGGTCTTTCGTAAGAATAAATCCCCCGATTTGCTACATGGCCAACCTTTGGGTAGCGATGTAAGCGTTTGGGTATTATGAATATTCGGGCCCCGGTTTCCTGTGCACAGTCAGTCTATATTTTCTCCCTGGCGGCATCGACATCTTGAGCTGAGGATTACTGATTGACCTTCCCCCGAATTGATGGACACGCCTGAAAATTTGAAATCGTGTATCGCATGTGAATAGATGGAAATCAAATCTTCACTTTTTTGAGGTGTCGAAAGCAGAATCTTCGTCTCAGGATGAACCCAACACCAGACCTCAACGCGTACCACTGAGCCTTCGTTCCAATTCTTTAATCCATATCCTCTCTGTCCGGCTCGCCAGTTTCTTAGGTGTCCCAGCTCTAACGCCCAACCATTTCGGCATCGCACTAACATGCGGTTCGTCCTCATTCCACTCCGTGTTCCCAACCCGTTGAATCTTTCCGAATAGGGTGCTACGATTCGTGTATCGATTCGTGTGTTAGGTGGGGGGTTTTTACTCTCGGATGTGTTTATTTCCTCCGATTTTTCCATAGGCCATTCGAGGGCAGATGTGCATTGGGACTAATACTTAGCGAGAGAGCTGCTTGGCATGGGTTCGCGGAATCACCGGACAATGGATAAGCACGATGAAAAAACCGAGATTTTGGAAGACGCCTTCAGTTCGTTCAGCCTGAATCCTTTCTGTTCCCGCCGGCAATTCTTGAAAGTGAGCGGCATTTCAATCATCGGCATATCTACGCTTGGTCCGGTTCTCGCAAGGGGGGCAACAAAGCCCCTGATTATTATGGAAAAGGCCCAGGGTATCGTGATCGCCGACCCGATAACGTGCGTCGGATGCGGCCGATGCGAACTGGCCTGCACCGAGTTTAATGATGGCAAAGCCGCGCCGACACTTTCAAGGATTAAAGTTGACCGGAACCTCAACTTCGGGCCCAAGGATGTATTCGCCTTCCGAGAGGGGCAAGGTAATTGGGGCAACGGCCTGGTCGTGCAGGACATCTGTATGCAGTGTCCGCACCCCGTACCTTGTGCCGATGCCTGTCCAGAGGATGCTATTATAATTTCCCCTAAGGGTAATGTGCGGGTGGTGGATCCAAAAAGGTGCAATGGTTGCAAGATTTGTCTGAAGGCTTGTCCTTGGGAGATGATCTCGTTCGATTCGGATTCTCGCAAAGCTACCAAGTGCTTCCTCTGCAATGGGAAACCGAAATGCGTTGAGGCGTGCCCTGCTGAATCCCTCAGTTACGTGGCCTGGCGTGACCTGACAAACAAAATGACCCCCCGCATCGCGACCACCGCTGTAATTCCGCCGAGAAAAGAATTGGCGTGCCAGGAGTGCCACCTGCCCGGTGCACAGAAGAATCTTAGGCGGGGTCTCCTCAGCCTGTTTTGGGATCAGGCGAAGGGAGGAAAACCTATTTCCATGCGAAATATCGGGTTCAAGTGGATCGATGTGGTCGGTGTGGTTTTGATACCTCTCGTACTGATTTTCGTAATCGTCCACGCCGGGCTGCGGACTGTGGTGAAACGATGAAAAGCATCCATCTCCATCCCCTGCCTCTGAGAATATGGCATTGGACGAACGCCTTCATAGTTATCCTCCTCCTCATTACCGGCATCGAGCTCCGTATACCAGGGGTGGCAGCCGTGCAACCCAATAGTCCTGCTCTCCATGTCCACAGGTACACAGGCTGGTTGATGACAATTTCTTTTCTCTTCTGGCTTGTTTATAGCCTTGTATGCGGCAATCTGAGCCGGCACTACGCGATCAGAAAGGGGGACCTCAAGGAGACCTACAGGCAGGTGATTTTTTATCTCTTCTCCGTTTTCAGAGGGGAGGAGAACCCTTTCCGAGCGTCACCGGACAAGAGATTCAATCCTCTGCAAAAGCTTGCTTATGGAGCCATCATGTGCGTTTTCACCCCACTCATAGTTACCACTGGCTTCTTCTTCAGCGATATACTCCTCTTTCGCAAATATATTCTGTTTTTGAACGCCATGAAGGTACTCGATGCCACCCATGTGATTGTCGCCTATGTGTTTGCTCTCTACTTCATTGTCCACATCTATATGGCGACCCTCGGCCGAAAAGCTTTTTCCCATATAAAGGCAATGATCGTTGGCTATGAGGAAGAGCCTGAGGAATCCGCGGTAATGGTGAGCTATAGGGAAGGGCCTAGCGAACCTGATACGAGCACGGCTATGAGATCGCCGGAGAAAGGGGCAACTTGCCAGGAATATGACACAGAAAAGGAAGGAGCCAATGCCGATGGCTAAATTCGGAGGATGGGCAGGAACGGTCCTTCATGTTGATCTATCGACTGGACGTATTTGGGCTGAGGATACCGTGGAGAAGTATAAGGACTACTTGGGTGGCACGGGGATCGGTTACAAGATTATGTGGGAGGAGGTCCCGGCAGGCACAAAGCCGTACGATCCTGATAACAGGATTATCTTCGCTGTGGGACCGCTGGCAGGGACAGGTGCCCCTTGTAACGGCCGAACGGCAATCACAACCCTCTGGCCGACCTGTTGGCCAGTACCTCTCGTAGCGAGCGGGCATATGGGCGGGCAGTTTGCTGCTAAACTGAAATATGCAGGGTACGACGCCGTCGTTATCAACGGGAAGGCTGACCGGCCAGTATGGTTGTCCATCGTAGACAAACATGTGGAGATTCAAGATGCCCGCCATCTCTGGGGAAAAGGCATTCGCTGGACGACGACAGCGATCTCTCAGGTGATGGGACCCGAGACAGTTGTGGCCGCCATCGGTCAGGCGGGTGAAAACCTGGTACCGATGTCAGTGGTGATGAACTCCGTTTCCCACTCTGCCGGGGGAATCGGTTCGGTGATGGGATCCAAAAACCTCAAGGCGATTGGGGTGGTTGGTACCGGCTGTGTTCGGATTGCAGGCAACAAAGACGAGTGGGAGAGGCTGATCAAGTACCACCTCTCACTCCTGGGGGCGAACAATCAGCACGTCGTGCCGAGCTCGCCTCAACCGTGGGCAGAGTTTTATCACCCTAGCACCCGCTGGAAGGCCTCCAAGGGGCTTGCCTGGGGGGCCGCTCCTCGTCCAATAGAAACAGGAACGTGCGAACCCCACAACCTGAACCGGATCGCGTACCGAACGAACAATGCCGCCTTCTACATGGGTGATATTGCGTGGCAGTACACCGCACGAGGAAATGGCTGTTCAGGTTGCCCCATTAGGTGCCACACAATGGTCAAGGTCCCATCCATAGCCGTAAAATATGATATCCCTGAAGTAGGGCAAAACACGTGCGGCGGTCTCAATTTCGGCCGCTCCTTCTTTAAAACATTCCCGGATGGTCCAAGGGGCATGACAAACATGGAGGCCTGTATGGTCGGCATGCACCTGGCAGATGACCTTGGCATCTGGTGCAACTATAGCCAGTTACAACGCGACTTCCAGAAACTTTACTATGAGGGCATTATCAAGAACAAGGTGGGAGAGAAAGAGTTCAAGAGTTACCCGTGGGACAAGTATGAGAGGGGAGACCCATCTTTTCTGTTCGAGCTGCTTCCGAGGATCGCCTCCAAAGAGGGTGAACTGGGGACCGTTCTTGGTCTCGGGACAGGCTATCTTTTGGAACGCTGGTCAATACCGGAAGAGACATGGAGAAAGGATCGAGAACTCGCCTACTGGAAAATGGGCCATCCCAAACACCACTCAACAGAAGATGCGGGCCAATGCGGACTCCTTATCAATTTGCAGTACAACCGTGATCCCCAGTGTCACTCCCACGTCAATTTCGTACGGAACGGCTTACCATTGTCGGTTCAGAAAGCATTGGCAACCGAGATCTGGGGTTCACCCGATGCCGTCGATGCAGTAGGAGCGTACACACCGATGCACCCATCTAAAGCAAAAATGGCCAAGTGGTCGCTGCTTCGGAAGGAACTCCATGATTCCCTCTCCCTTTGCAACTGGATGGGGCCTTGGGTAGCTTCACCGCTCAAGGAGCGTGGTTACCGTGGAGATGATTCCATCGAGTCGATGCTTTACAGCCTTGCGACCGGAAATAAGAAAGATCGGCAGGAACTGGACCAGGTGGCTGAACGCATCTTTGTCTTGCATCGGGCTCTTACGATCCGTGATATGGGCACAAAGGAGATGCGCGCCAAGCATGATACCATTCCTGAATGGGTATACACAGATCCATCTGGGAAGGCTCCTTTGACGAAAGGTACGACATGTATGGACAGAAACGATGTGAAAGTCGCCCTCGACACATTTTACGATGAGATGGGTTGGGACAGGGGAACAGGAAGCCCGACACCCCAGGCATACCGCAAAGTCGGTCTTGCTAAGGTCGCTGAAGAGCTGAGTAAACGGAAACTATTGCCCTAACTCAATGGAAAATGGAATGCTGAGTGTGGATTGAAGAAGCATCCAGGCCGGATAACCATGAAGGTAAGAATATGGATGAGACAAACATTGTGAAGGAAGAAGAGGCCGCTGGCCAGGCGATAACCACTATGATTCGTCAGAGCAGCGAGGCGGGCCAACTCATTTCAGAGTTCGAGATTCTTCGTCGTGTGGCCGATCAACATCTTGTGATCTCGCGCGCCCCTGATCCGGCAGAAGACGCAAGCATCCTCAAGAAAATAGTTGAGAAGAGCGAGGATTTGCATGAGCTTGCTGCCCAGGATGGTTCCTGGTGCTATTACTCCTCAAACTTTATGACCGGGGTTTACGCAATGATACTGCTCCAAAAGCAGGGTGACCCTCTGCGGCTCATTGCGGAGAGTGTTCGACAAAGCTCCGAACTCTACCCACAACCTATACCCTTGGATATTTTCACCCAGCCACCCTTCGACTTTACCCTTCACGAAGTCCTGAGCTATCTGGAACAGATGGGCACAGAAAAGGAATATCGTGATATCCTTCAGACCACAACGTCAGCGTCCAGGGTGTTCCTTTATTCAGCCCTTTACCTTGAGCCCGAACATGCTTCTATGCTTGCGGAATGGCTCGACGTAGGCCAGTTTGACAATCCCTAAGCTCGTTTGGCTGGCCGTCAGTTGCTCACTTCAATGGCCCCCCGAAAAAGTGGAACCTTATAAGCATTGTGCTTGAGCGGTTGAGCATTTTTTTACCGCAGCCTCTGCCGCCTTTGAAATGGCATCGTTGTCTAATCGTATTCCTGTGACGGCTTCTTCCACCTCCCTGGACCGCCAAGGAATAGGGTGCCGCACCGCTGAGGACCACGCTCGCCTTCTCCACACGGTCACCCTTGAATTGCAACGCGAGAGCCACTCCTGCCTAGGCGAAATCCCATGATAGGCACCCTTTGCAAGAGCTGGGTAACGTTTTTGGATGATCTTGTCATTGGCCACTTCGGTGATGGTCGTGACCGCTCCAATACCCAACCCACCTTCCTTTGTTACCCGTATCCCCTCAAAGTCCTTGAAGTGGTTGATACATTCTCGATCTGTATCTTCTCTATTGGAACTCCTAACTCCTCAGAAACCACCATTGCCATGACGGTCTTAGTACCCGTGCCGATGTCACTGGCACCCATATTGAGATTGACACTGCCGTCGGAGAAGAGCTTGACGATTACGGTTGAAGGTGGCCCTCCGCCTTCTGCAAACCAGAGACAGCTTGCCATTCCAACCCCGCGTTGTCTTGCTTACCCTGAAGTATTCCCCATCTTCTCATTAGCATCTTAATCACCTCTCTCAACGACAAAACGGGGGGTTCTCTCCACAAGTAACCTCGTGAGGGCTTCCTCCTGGACGACTCGGGACATGAAGAGCTCCTCAAAGGGAACGATTTGTTTGGGCTTAAGGATTGTCATGTTTCACCGAACATCACCTCGTGCAAGGGATGCAAGAATCCCGCAAAAACAGAGAACCGTTAAGAAGGTAAATGCCATCCTTACGCATCTCAGGAAAAGCGGATAGTATTCAGATGTAATTTGAACCTTTCCAATATATATCGAGAATATCAGAATAGTAATGCCCATACTTAATACCATTCCCAGCATTCGCATTGTTCCAATTGTTCCCGAAGCCACTCCATAAAGCCTATTTTCGACAGAGCTCATCACGGCATTTGTATTAGGAGACGAAAAGAGTGCAAAACCAAACCCAAGAAGAACTAAACTCCCAACGATAAACCACAAGGTTGTTTTTTCATCTAAAAAAATGAAAAGAAAAAGTCCCACGGCTGTCAACGCCATCCCTATTGAAGCAACTATTCGTGGCTCAATCCTGTCCGAAAGCTTACCAGCATACGGCGAAAAAAAAGCCTGGACAATGGGTTGGGATACCAAAACTAAGCCAGCATTCTCAGGGGTGAGCTTTCTTATGTACTGTAAGTAAAGACTTAAGAGGAAAGTTACAGCAAAGGTTGCACTATAATTAATCAACGCTGCCAAGTTGGAGAAAGCAAAGACCCTGTTATTTCTAAAGAGGTTTATGTCCAGAACAGGGCTTTCTGTCTTTGTCTCCCATTTAACAAATGCTAAAATGCCTAAAGCCCCAGGGAGAATCAGCCAAACGCCCCGCATCGTCGATAATTGAGAAAAACCATACATGATTAACAAAAGGGTGATGCTGTAAATGATGGAGCCAAGGAGATCAAATTTCTCTTCCTTTGCCTCGTGCCCTTCTCCTTTTAATTTCCAGAAAATGAGAAAGATGATAATTAATCCCAGAAATACATTTACAAGAAAAATACTTCTCCAATTAAGATGATGCGTTAAAAATCCGCCTAAAAATGGCCCAGCAGAATACCCTATATAGACTGCGGCCAAATTTATTCCCAAAACTCTACCCAGCTCCCTGGAAGGAAACACAGAGGTTAGAAGGGCAGCTCCAACACAATAAGTCGCTGATGCCCCAATTCCCTGCAACATTCGAAAGCAAATCAGCATAGTCGCAGACTTTGAAACAGCAGAACCAACGGAGGCAAGGGTAAATATCAGAACGCCATAAAGGAAGATTCTTTTTCTTCCATAGATATCTGCTATCTTTCCAAAAGGAACAAGAAACATAGCTGACGTCAAAAGGTATGCGGTCGTCACCCAACTGAGTAAAATGGCATCCATCAAAAATTCTTTCTCGATGGAAGGGAGGGCAATATTGACAGAAGATATTCCAAAGGGTGAGAGGAATGCAGCTAATGTGGTAACGAGTAAAACAAATTTTTTCGTTCCGGCATGGTCAACGGTTATCGCATCCGCCATAGTTACTCTGAATAAGGAGCTTCTGAATTTTGGCAAGTAACCCCAGATAACCCAAGGTGATCTTCTTGTCAAATTTGTATGAAGAGATTAGAGATTTCGCTTCCCAAGCCATTGAGAATAGTCAGGGGAGATTGCCACTGTTAGCCTCCACAGAATCACTGTGGAAGTTATCCTTTATCGCAGCCAAAATATTTCAGTAGGCCAACGATATAGTTTCCCCATGTTGGAGCCAATTTATCAACTTCATAAGCAAGCAGAGTTATTTCGCTACAGTGAAATTTTTTGTGCAACTCTTCCAACTTTTGATACTTAAATGGCCATGTTCTTTTTCCTAACTGATTAACCACATAAAAACTTTTTTCCTTTTCATCAATTTCAAATATTCGCAATTTGGTCAGGCCGTCCGCTGCCCAAAATCCAATTTCCTTGTCCTTCATCTCCTTCAATTTTTTCCAACTAAAAGAGCACTTCGGAAAAATCTCTACTATTTCCAACATAACTCCCTCTTGTTTTCTCCTGCCTTCCTGTTAACTTTCTACCTTCCTCTCCCTCATAAACCTCCGAATGCCCATCATGCTCATACCAATTCTTCGTATAAGCTGAAGCCAATTTCTTATCGCTGGCCACCAGCAGATTCTCCGCATTGTGTTCCTCAGCAGCCTTCGTGAAATTGAAGGATCCGATCATCACGGCCTCCCCGTCAATAATCATCACTTTATTGTGCGCTATGGCGTGTTAGGCATCTATTTTGACAGGTATCCCTTTCCCGTGTCTATTATGAAATTCCTTTTTCTCAAGTGGCGGGAGGGGATGGTAAACTTAAAATGACCTCTCGGACACTCACAGTGTATAGCAGACCTGCAAGGTACTTTAACGGTCATTTTGCCGATATCGCTTTTCAAGGTGTAGATTCCTGCAAAAACAAAAAATGAACTGGCCGCGCATCCCAAAATTAATAACCATCCATTCCAGATGTCGGATGGGATGTTACTTATAGATTCGATACTCGGTTTCAGAAAAATAAGAGAAAACAAGAAAATTCTGAATGAAATTAACCAGATACCGTACTTTACTTGCTTATTACGTTAGAAGGCTTCAGTATCGATCGTAGTGTATTAAATTAGAGGCAGGGTGTCAATGAGAATTGGAAGGCTATTCCTAGTCTTTACCTTACTCTCTACTGTCTTTTTATGCCAAGGGGCGGACCAATAAAAAGAAATGGAAGCAAGGAATGCCTCCTACTCCAGAGACCCTCCCTTTCCTCAAATGAAAACCACCCTGAATCAGTTTATTGAGTTATAGATGCTCGGCTCTGACACCGCCACCGGGTTTGTGAGGAAGGCGTTGTAGGAGTGCCGGAGCGAGCGATCGAGTGGAGGAAGGAGACGAATGACGGAATAGTGGCCGTTATACTGGGCAAGAAACTACTCCGCCTAAGTTTTGAAAGAATAGATTAGAAAGGCTGGAATAGGTAAAAATGGCTCTTCTCTTAAATTTCTAAACACTTCAGAATAATGGGCGCGACGCTGGGGATAATGCTGGGGATGAAATTAAAGGAAGAAGTTAGAGAGAGCTATATGTTAATGGAACTGCCTGATTTTATTAATGGCGTCCCCAAGGGGATTTGAACCCCTGTTGCCGACGTGAAAGGCCGGTGTCCTTGGCCGACTAGACGATGGGGACCCTTTTCTAAAATTCCAATCACCAAATTCCAAATCCAAAATAATACCCAATGACCTAATATTCA
>DASPPQ010000115.1:0-32045 GCA_035625415.1 Thermodesulfobacteriota bacterium | reverse complement strand
GAGATTCATTAAGGCAGTACCGATATTTTTTGAAAGACAGCATCCGGAAAAAGGTCGATTTTTCACAGACGGACCAAAACAGAGGCATCGGCGTTCCTCCTATCGAAAAGCCATGTCGGAATGATGCAGTGCGAATCGATCTGGTGAGGCCCGGCGAGTGGAAGAACATTTCCAAGGTAGACCTTGAGACGGCGATCGGGAGGCGTCGGAGCCGACGGACATATCGAAAAAAAGCCCTCACACTGGAAGAGGTATCTTTTCTCCTTTGGGCAACTCAGGGGGTGCAGGGAGAGATCATCGGAGGCCACACCTACCGAACCGTTCCCTCAGCAGGGTGCCGTCATGCCCTTGAGACGTATCTAGCCATCCTCAACGTAGAGGGGATAGTCTCAGGAATCTATCGGTATCTTCCACTATCCCACCAGTTGCCCTACGAGTTTCCAGAGGAACAGCTTGCCAATAAGATAGTTGATGCCGTCTTTGGGCAGCCTTACCCAGGGAATGCGGCGTTGACATTCATCTGGACTGCTATCCCCTATCGGATGGAGTGGCGTTATGGACTAGCGGCCCACAGGGTAATTGCCATAGACGCAGGCCATGTCTGCCAGAACCTGTATCTCGCATGCGAGGCAATCGGGGCGAGAACCTGTGCAATAGGTGCCTATGACCAAGAAGCGGTGGACCGACTAATCAGGGTTGACGGAGAGGAGGAGTTTGCCGTATATCTGGCATCGGTTGGAAGGGTTTAGGAGATGAGAAAAGACATTTTTATCTTGTAATAAAGGAGGAGGGGATTGAGTGCACGACTCAATTTCTGTGAATAATCCATAATTGAAAAACTCTATCAAAAAGAAGCTTAGTGGGTTTTAGCGTTAAACAGCAGAGACTGGGGTGTACCAAACATTTTGAAGATTGTCCATTAAGATACCACAGATGTCTGTTTTACCTGGTTTCTTTGTTTCTTTCAAATTTACAAAGCCTACGATTTGAAGATCATACCTACCTTTTCCCTTTCCTTTTGACAGGAGAGGGTTCTGGTAAGATATCCGCAAATTTGAGTCTTGAAAAGAATCGAGATCAGCGGGTTTCAAAAACCAGAAAAATCTTGACTCATTTGGAGGATATTGGAATGTGTTTTCCCATCCGATTAAAAAGCAAATAGACGGAAATCAATTGTCAAAATAATTGGTGCTTTCAATAAGAAGAGTGGCCGAATCCAACAAAAGAATGACGGGCACAGAAGTGTAGCTGAATCTCAAGCTCAGCGCAAAGGTCTTTCCTGGGGATAGGGGGAAGGTTACCGAGCGGTCAAGAATGTGGAAAACGGTATGAAAGGAAAGAGCATTGGATCCGCATTCAACTAAGGTACCGCCATCACTGTAACAGTTTAACGGCGGCTAGTGTGAATATCCTTGCCGACTGGACGAGGCTTGAGACCTCCACATGCTCATTGGGCTGGTGCGCGAGCTTGGGGTCGCCCGGACCACAGATGATCATGGGGATGTTTAACGCTGGGACAAAGGCTGCCCCGTCCGTATAGTAACTTATCCCGCCCGGGACAGGCCTTTCGCCAGTCACCTCGGCAACAATTTCAACAACGCCCTTGACAACAGACTCCTCAGGAGATGTCTGCACCGGGATACGATCATTGGTAATTTTAGCCGAGGCCTTGAAATCGGGGATCCTGCGGCCCAGATCTTCGATCAGATCTTCAATGCGCCTCAGAATAGCGAGATGATCCTGGCCGGGTACGGTCCGCATATCGACAGTCACCACACAGTTGTCCGGGACCACATTCGTCTTCATCCCTCCGGCAATGGTGTTGATGCTTCGGGTGAAACTGCCTAACATCGGGTGTTCTTCATGAGGGATTTCTAATTTTTCTAGTTCACCGATGAGTTTCCACATCATCATCACTGCATTCCGCCCTAACTCTGGCGTAGCCCCATGGGCGGTCTTTCCATGGGTCGTCAGCTCCAGCCAGAGAGCTCCTTTCTCCGCGACGTAGATGCCGTTGTTCGTCGGTTCGGCAATGATGACTGCTTGAAGGGGCCTTAGATCAGAACGTGCAGCGATCGCCATGGCACCTTGTGAATCCGTCTCCTCCCCTGCCGTGGCCGCCATAATGAAATCGCCGCTCAGTGGCAATCGAGCTCCTGCGAGGGCCTTCGCAGCGGCCATCAAAGCAGCCAGTCCTCCTTTCATGTCCACCGCGCCACGCCCCCAGATCTTGCCCTCTGCCGTTTTCGCAGAAAAGGGATCATGGATCCACTCCTGAGCGCCTACGGGAACCGTGTCCAGATGACCGTTGTAGAGCAGGCCGGGTTTCGTCCCCCGCCCCTTCAGGCGTGCCAATACGCTCGCCCTATTTGGCCCGTGTCTGACCAACTCCACCTCTAATCCAAACCATTCGAGCGTGGATGCAACGTACTCCGCTATCGGGAGTTCATCTCCGGGAGGATTGACGCTTTTCCTTCGGACCAACTGCTGACAGAACTCGATGAGCTCCGGCTCTTTGATTGATGCAAGCAGGCGCTCTTCTTCAACAGATTTCTGAATCATTTTTCAACCGTATTTTGACCGCTCCCAAATCAGGAGAACGAGAACGGCACGTATGGATGCTGGCAGGGAGGCCCCTCGGCCACTTGCAGAACACCTGACTCTAAATCCATCATGACTGATGCAAGAGAGATGATTTCTTCCAGTTTGTCGATTCTCGGGTCGGGGTGGCGGCAAATGGAATGAGGCTGGTTCAGATGATCGCGCAATACCGCCTGCATGTCCTGAAGTGTTAATTCGTTTCTCTTCGTCTCAAGTAATTTTAAAGCTCTGTAGTCCCGAATCAGACTGTCAGGGTATCTCAGTCTACCTTTATCCTCCCGGTGAATTCTTCTCCCTACGAAATGATTCGCATGGGTCAAAATTCCTCTCTCCGGATAGAGGGCATCCACATCGTGAAATCCCACTTCCATACCAATGGCTTCACCCTCTTTGCACCCAATCAGAAAATGAGAACATCCTCCCGAGGGATTACGGAGTACCGTTCCCAAAGCATCCCCCAGCGTCTCGGCATTCAATATCCCCCGGAGGATGGCATGGATGGGAACTCCCATTTTTGGATTACCTGCCACCAGAATGTTGAGACAAACGCCAATTCCCGCCCGATTCATCCCGATCTTTCCCACAATCCCGGCCTCGGTCAGCATGAGGACAGTCGGCCTGTTCGGCTGCTCGATTTCGACAATAACTAAAGAACCCTTGAGCATCTGTATCCAGTCCCAGTTTTGACCCATCAAAATCTTTTTTTCGGAGGTCACTTCCGGCAGAAGAGCCATTGCCGTACACTCTCCGGGTGAACTCATAAACATCAATTCAGTTCTCGCATTAATGGCGACGAGGTCCTCGAGAGGACGCCCCAGCGCCTGTGCCATCCCCGAAATTTCCTCCAGAATCTCAGAGTCATATTTGCCGATCACATCGATAAAAGGTGCGGCTAGCTTTTTCACTTGCTCACCGCGAATGTTTGCATATCTCCCAAAGACGAGTCGGTAAGCCTCCAGCGTGTTTTCTATTTCTTTTCGACAGAGTTTCCCGAATTGAAGCCCTCGTTCGAATGGAGCTCCCGAAATTTTCACCCGACGGATTCCAGTTTCCATCTACCTCATCTCCAATTTGAAACAGCATAACAAATATTTAACGCATCGATACGGAGGAACGAGGCCCTTTAAGGTGCCACAGGTACCCCAAAAGGACCGCAATGACTTGCCCTGTTAGATGTATCCAATTTGAGTTTCTCTTTTCTCGGGGGAAGCAACTTCACCCTTCCTCTTTAAATTTTGAGTGCCCTATCTAACAGGGCGGGAATGAGGGAAACGCCGCAGATGATCCATTTTTCAGCGACCCATTAAATTCCCAGATAGGCCTTCTTCAGATGCTCGTTCTGAAGGAGTTCACTCCCTTTGCCGTTCAACGTGACATGTCCGTTCTCTAAAACAAAGCCCTGGTGTGCAAGCTCTAAAGCAAATTGCACATTCTGTTCGACGAGGAGGATGGTCGTCCCCGATTGATTGATGTTCCGAATGGTCTCTAACATCTCCTGAACGATGATCGGGGCGAGGCCTAAGGAGGGTTCGTCCAGCATCAGGAGTTTCGGCATAGACATCAGCCCGCGTCCGATGGCGCACATCTGTTGCTCTCCTCCACTCAGGGACCCTGCCCTTTGCCTTCGCCTCTCCTTCAAAACGGGTAGAATGCCAAAGATCTTTTCCATGTTCTGTTTCTTCAGAGCCCTGGCCATGGAAGGATAAGCACCCATTTCTAGATTCTCCTCCACAGTCATCCAAGGAAAGAGGAGCCTCCCTTCGGGTATCTGAATGATCCCGAGTTCAACCCTTTGATGGGGTGGAAAGGATTCGACCTTCCGACCACCGAATGCGATCGTACCCGACCGTTGCGTGATGACTCCCGATATCGTGTTAATCAGTGTCGATTTGCCAGCGGCGTTCGCCCCCACAATGGTCGTCAGTTCCCGTTCGTTCACCTCGACCCGGACATCGAAGAGAGCCTGGAGGTCTCCGTAATAAACGTTAAGATTTTCTATTTTGAGCAACGACATATTCTCTTCCCAGGTAGGCCTTGATCACTTGCGGATCTGACCCAACCTCTTTGGGCACCCCCTCGGCAATCTTCACTCCATGATTCAGTACGATGATCCGATCACAGATGCTCATAATGGCTGCCATGATATGCTCGATGATAAACAGGGTATTCCCAGCCTCCCTCATCTTCTCGATGAGGAGCAGCATTTCCTTGACCTCGGTGAGATTCAATCCTCCCATGGCTTCGTCGAGAAGGATCAGGCGGGGCCGGGTGCATAAAGCCCTGACAATCTCGAGACGTTTTCGTTGACTGATTGTCAAGGCGCTCGCCAGTACGTGCCGCTTCTCGTAAAGACCCACAAACTTCAGTTTTTCCAGGGCCGTCTCTCTCGCAATGGGTATATGGTAAGTCCTCGAGAGAGCGCCCACCATGGCATTCTGGAGCACGGTCATCTTTGCAAAGGGTTTGACGATCTGGAAGGTCCGGGCGATGCCCAGGGAACAGACGTCGAAGGGTTTGAAGCCAACAATCTCCTTCCCTTCGAGCCGGATCGATCCTGTCTCTGGAGTGAAGAAACCCGTGATCGTGTTGAAGAGGGTCGTTTTCCCCGCGCCATTCGGTCCGATCAGCCCCAAGATCTCGCCCGGTCTGATTTCGAAAGAGACCTTGTTGAGGGCAATGAGCCCGCCGAAGCGTTTCGTAACCTCTCTGGCCTGGAGAATCACTTTTAACCGATCTCCTCGCTCTGCAGATATTTTCTGAGAGGAACCCGGATCGCATTGACGATCCCGTCGGGAATAAAGAAGACCACAATGATGAGAAGAAACCCGTAAATGACGATATGAAGACCGGCCAAGCTACCTCCCAGGTAGGCCCGGAGCAGCATGTTCAGGGGCGTCAGGAGAAAGGAGCCGACAAGAGGTCCCAGGGCGGTTCCCATGCCGCCGACAATGGTAACCAGCGCCACCTGGACGGAGAAGTTAAAGGAGAGCACGGTGTCCGGCTCGATGAATAGGATGTACTGGGCGTAGAACGTTCCGCCGATCGCAGCCAGGAATCCGCTCAGCCCGATGGAAACCATTTTGATCCGGGGAGTATTAATGGCGAGCGATTTTGCCGCATCCTCATCCTCCCTCATGGCGACCAGGTAATATCCCAGTTTGGACCGTTCGAGGGCCAGGCTCAAAAAATAGAAGCCGGCCATGAAGGCAAGCCCGATATAAGCGTAGGTCACCTTGTTTTCAAACATGAAGTTTGCCCATCCAGCGCTGAAGGGAATCGAAAGCCCTTCCGACCCCCTCGTCAGTTCTTTGAGTTGTACGCCGGTGATGTTCACCAGTTCGACGAAGGCGATGGTGGCCAGCGCAAAATAGTGACCTTTAAGCCTTCCGCAGATATAACCGAGACAGGAGGCAATCACCCCGGCTACGACTGCGCCCGTGATCATCCCGAGCCAGGGAGAAAGCTTAAAATGGATGAAGAGCATGGATGACATGTAGGCTCCGATTCCGATGAAGGCCCCGTGCCCCAACGAGAACATGCCCGCATAGCCCCCTGCGATATTCCACGAGGAGGCGAGCATGGCCCAGAGGAGGATCATGATCAGGACGTCAAGGTAGAAGGGATTTCGGACAAATCCGATAACCAGCGCCCAGAAGGCCAGTGCAGGAAGCGAAAGGGAAACCTCAGGGTCTTTCAGAATGAGCTTTGGGGAAAACAATCTCCTTAAACCCTCCATCATTCTCCTTATTGTTTCTGACCGAGAAGGCCCTGGGGCCTGAAGATAAGGACCAAGATGAACACAGCGTAATAGATGGCCTGCCTCCATCCCGGAGAAATGAAAAAACCGCTGAACGTTTCCGTGATCCCGATAAGCAGGGACCCCAGGATGGCCCCTGGGATGTTCCCCAATCCCCCCAGAACAACAGCCACATAGGCGACTAGGACGAACTGGGCCCCAACACCCGGATAGATGGAGTAGATGGGGGCGAGAAGAGCGGAGGCAATTCCTACGAGGGCAATCCCGATCCCAAACGTGAAAATGTAAGTCTTCTGGATATCAATTCCCATCAGTGTTGCAGCCCGCCGGTCCTGAGCCGTGGCTCGAATCGCCTTCCCGACGTAGGTATACCTGAGAAAGGGGAAGAGCATGGCCGAAAAGACGATCGCCCCGATAAAGGACATGAGCTGGGGGTAGCCGACAAAGACAGGGCCGAGCATGAGCGCCCCTGATCCATAAGCCGTTGGAACGGAACGAAAGTCCGCTTTCCAGAGGACGAGGGCTCCGTTCATGAGAATGAGGCTCACACCCACGGTCGCGAAGATCTGGACCGCGGAGGAAGCGCCGATGGTTTGACGGATGACGGTCCTTCCCACAAAAAGACCGAAGAAGAAAAGGAGGGGAGTCACCACGAGAAGAGAGGCATAGGGGTCCAGGTGGAACAGTGTGCAGAGCCAGAAGACGGCATACATTCCGATCATGAGGAACTCACCGTGGGCGAAATTGACGACGTCCAGGACCCCGAAGATCAATGTCAGGCCGATGGAGACGAGAGCATACACCCCTCCCAGCAAGATTCCTGATACGAAAAGCTGAAGGATCATTCCTTCCATGTTACATTCCCGCCTCCGACCTCCTTCTTATTTCCAGGGAGGCAGGGGAATGGCGGTCCATCTTTTGACGGCAAGCTTCTCAGGCCAAACCTGGACAATCTTTCCATCCTGCCATTGCTGGATGCCCGCGATCCTTCTCTCGTTGAGCCCCGCATTCGGGTTCCCGGGTGGCGCGTACTTCACGCCCAGCCCGTGAGGAAGGCTTCCGTAGGGGAGATCAACTTTAAGAAAGGCCTCGCGGATCTTTTCTGGATCCATGGCCCCCGCCTTGGGCAGCACTTCCGTCAGAAGGACCCACGTGCCGGTAAAGGCGCGGTAGGCATGGCCGGCCGGCAGGCGTCCTTTCTTGGCCATCCACCGTTCCCTAAACTCCTTGTCGAGGGCCTTTGCCTTATCGGTCAAAGCCGCCGGGTTAACCAGGGCAGGCGCCTCGGATGTGAAGACTCCCTCGCTGTCAGGGCCGAGAAGTCGGGCGAAGTCTGGAATTCCGTATCCGGCACTCGTGCCGATGAGAGCTTTGGGTCTTAACCCGAGCTGTTTACAGGTTTTCCAGAAAAGGACGGCATCATTAATATAAGACGTGGCGATGATCACGTCCGGGTTCAGGGCTCTGAAGCGGAGGACGATGGAGGAGAGGTCCGGTGAGGTCGCCTTGTAATTGTCATAAGCCAGAACCTGAAGTCCCAGACGGTCTGCTGTGGCCTTGACTCCTTTTCCAACAGAGGTCCCGTACGCGGAGTCCTCATGGAAGATGACGATCTTCAGCTTCTTGGAGTCGATCCTCAAAGTGGGGGCGACAACCTCCGAAGCAAATACCGCTGCGGTTCCGCCCAGGTCAGCCGCGCTTTCGTTCGTCCGAAAGGTGTATTTGTACCCTCGCTGGTTGATCTCGTCAGAAGAGGCGATGACTTCTAAGTAGATCACCTTATTCCTCTCAGCCACGGCGCTAGCAGCCAACGCGATGCTACTCGAGTAGGTCCCAATCAGGATCTTCATTCCTTCATGGGTGATCAGCCGGTTTGCTTCGTTGGCGCCCGAGGTCGGATCGGGGGCATCGGCTTTGATGAATACGACCTTTTTCCCCCAAACCCCGCCAAATCTTTCATTCACCATCTCCCTTGCTAAGTCGGCAGCCTCGAATGATTCATTCCCCAACAGGGCCAATGGGCCCGTGAGCGGGAAAATGGTCCCGATCTTAACCTGGTTCTGCGCCTTCGCGTCATTCCAATAGATCATGCTCACTAAGGCAAGGATTAACAAAGAGCAAACCAAAAGTTTTCGTGCCATAAAGATCTCCTCCTTTTCCTAAGATTCTTTGAGAGGCTTTAATCTATTGTATCTCTTATTTTAAGTCAAGTTTTTTATGCAGGTTTTTTTTGTATGTTGTCAAGCCAATCTTCCGGTGTCGAGGTCAAAGGTTGAGCGATTGTTTTCTGCCAATGTTGCCATTGGGCTATCAAATCTGCAATTAACTCTTCGAAAAATTGGGGTTCTGCATTGGCAAGCTATCTGCAGTTTAAAGTTATAAATTCTTCATCACTGCCTTCTTGTTTTTGCTTAGAAAATTCGAATAAAATCGGTGTCATTCGGCTTCCGTAATCTTTTTTAATGTTTAGAAACGGTTATGTACTGGTTGAGGCGTTTTCGATGTGGATATTTTTTTGCATTAAGTTAAAATTGCTATTCAAGCCGTTGGTCAATACAACGCTATGATTCTTAGCAGAATCTTTCAGATTTGCCCAAAGAGTCCAGAGCCCACTCTTTACTGTCATGGTAGCCATCCGAGTCGTGAATCAGAAGAAACCACAAGGTAAAATGATCCACTGGGCGTGGTTTGTGCTCGGTACGAGCTTTATCACTCTAGTCGTTAATTATAGCATTCGCAATGGTGCCTACCCGATTCTTTTACCTGAGATGATCAGAGATCTTCACTTGACGAAGGCTCAAGCCGGCCTGATCAAGAGTGCCTTCGCAATCAGTTATCTCGTTTTTGCTCCGATCATGGGCTTGCTGACTGATCGGATGGGGGGAAGAAAAGTCATAAGTTTTTTCTGCCTGTTCTTAGGGGCAGGTGCCTTACTCATGGGTAAGGCGGAAAGCCTACTCGCCTCTTCTATTTTTTTCGGTGTCGTGGGGATCGGTGCAGCAGCCATGTGGGTTCCCAACGCGACACTGATCCAAAGATGGTTCGGAGGAAAAAAGAGGAGAATGGCATTGGGAATCCTCAATGCGAGCGCGGGGGCTGGCTTTGGGTTGATGGGGTTATTATTACCAACAATTGTGAAGGAGTTTAACTGGAGATATGGCTGGTTTTTGCTTGGAAGCCTAGGCCTTTCTGTTTCCGTTCTTAGTGGAGTACTTCTAAGGAACGGACCCGAAGAAATGGGCCTTTCTCCTTGCGGTGGGGAAACCGAAGAGATAGGGAGAAGCGTTCCCCTTCCAAAGAAAATAAGTTATTTTGAAATTCTAAGACAGCCCCCATTCTGGATAATTGGCCTCTCTTACTTATTTGCATCCTATGGAACTTATACCTTACTCGATTTCATTGTGACTTATGGCAAGATGGAGTTAAATATTTCTTACGATATCGCCTCTCAATTTGTTACTGTAATAGCGTTCTGTGGAATCCCGGGAGGAATTCTGTTGATGATTCTTTCTGGCTATATTGGAACAAAGAAATCCCTCTTAATCATCTATGCCTCATTCACCTTGAGCATTCTGTCAATCATCTTTGCGGGGAGCCGAATCTCGTTCTTAGCCCCGGCAGCAGCATGGTTCGGGGTTATTTATGGAGCGATTTTCCCGATGGTTGCAGCCTCTGCAAGAGATTATCTTCCTAAGGAATCAACAGGGACAGTCTTGGGGCTCCTGACGATATTTTACGGAATAGGAGCGATGACCACGCCAGTTGTCACCGGCTATTTAGCCGATGTTACCGGAACCTTTCGATGGTCTTTCAGCCTGGGGGCTTTTGCTACTTCGCTTGCTTGTCTCTTAACTGCATTTTTGAAGGGGCGGAGAGAATTCGTATGAAGGCGAGGCAAAAGATTAACTATCCGTCAATAAGTCTGCCATTCTCTTGGAGTTTTTCAGCAACATCCGTCATTCCAAGCTCTGTCAGGCCTTTTCGAGTTTGAAGGCCGGTCGCTTTGTCCCAGCCTTGGTATTCATAGAACTCGTCCAGCATTTTCTCCCATTTTTCCCTCTCGCATCGATATCCTTTGAACGGACCGGATTTGACGGCTTCCTCTATGTACCTCATAGGAGGAAGATCATCTTGCCGACCGAAGTTTGTGTGAAGGGTGTTAAAAGCTTTCTCAAGGTTGCGACTCTGTTTCGCCAGAGAGGTCAGCTGATCTTCAGTTAGTTCAAGACCCATGACTGAGTTGGTCAGGGCCGCATAATCAGAAATCTCCATGGCGTGGGCTCCGGACCAGGTGCCAACATAGACACAAATCCCGGCTATGTCCTCGATTTCCTTGGCAAGCCCTTGCCAGTACACATATTTTGCTTGATCCTTGTACACGTGGGGTTCGAACGACGCACCCTTCGGTCCGAATCGACCACTTCCCAAAATTGAGCCTCTGAGGTGCCTTCCTGCGACCGGAGAGGTGGCAACCCCAAGCCCCCAACCTTTTGGGATCCGAAAGGGTTCAATGGAAGGTTGCCCCTTCACGTGGATTGCGAAATAGTCCGAACCTTTACCCAGCTTCTTTGGAGCTTCAATCGGACCTTCCGCTAAAAGATCTCCAATACCTTCTCGGTAGGCGAGCTTCTGGATAAGAGTGATGAGAGCTTCCGAATTACCCCATTCGAGACGGAGACCATCCGTTTCCCTCTCAGTGAGGAGTCCTTTTTCATAACATTCGTAGGCCCACGCAATCATCCCCGCTGTAAAATCGCCGTCAAGCCCCATTTCGTTCATGAGAAGCCAACCCCTAAGCATCACTTCTGGATCTGCAATATCAAGCATCGAGGCTGACATAAGGGTATTCACCCAGAAGCCTTCTCCTCTGGTTCCCTTATATTTTCCTTCAGTAATTTCTGAAAACGGCATGCAACCCACGGGGCAATTGAAACAAGCTAACACCTTCCTTCGGTACCGAGGAGCCCCCCTCCTCGAGTCCATTAACCTCTTTCTCTTCTCAATCTCCCAGTAGTCATCCTGGCCGTTCCTGGCCACAAAGAGAAGATCCCACGAGGGACTTCTTTCGTCAGAGTAAAAAACTCCTGCAAGTGTCTCTTGCTGTATCCGCCTGCTGTTGGACGAGTCTCTCACTTTTTGTAGTGCCACGTCGACTGCATCAAGGAATTCTTGAGGCTTTGCGATGGTTAATGATCCGTGACCTCGCACCACTAGGGCTTTAAGATTCTTGCTTCCCATGACGCACCCTACGCCAGATCCGCCAGCAGCCTTGGCACGATCGATTAAAATGATCGAGCCCTTCACCAACCTTTCACCTGAGGGCCCAATGCAGGCGACCCTGATTCCTTTATCGCCGATTTTTTCCTTTAGGACTGCCTCGGTTTCATAAGTCGTCTTACCCCACAGACTTCCAGCGTCTCTTAACTCTGCCCGACCGTCGGAAATCCAAACATATACCGGCCTCTCCGCCTTCCCCGAAATGACCACATGGTCAAATCCTGCGTACTTCAGCTCAGCTCCAAAATGACCCCCTACGTTGGCAGAGCCCTTTCCATTGTTAAAAACATTCTTTGTTTCAACGGATACTCTGCATGCACCCGGCGATGTTCCTACAAGGGCTCCAGCGCCAAAGATAAGGAGGTTCTCCGGGTCGGACCATTTTGCGTTTGGATTCATCTCATCCAAGAGAATAAACGAATTGATCGCTCTTCCTCCGATCCATCGCTCGGCATACCTGATCGTCTCTTCGGTCCAAGTCCTTCCGCCGCTAAGATCAACCCTAAGAATTTTCCCTGCCAGTCCGCCTCTGATCCCAACCTTGCTCGTCACGCAGTCCTCCTCAGTGCCCCATAGAGACAATACCTCTCGCAGAAGGGCTGCACCTCTGCTTCGCATCCATCGCATGTAGCGTCGATGGACCATGTAATGTTTCCTGTTTCGTTCTCCCTCAAGATATGGATGCTCGAAGATTGAGGTGAAAGTACTTTTCGATGATGGAAGGAACACATCAGCTCACAGGCTCTACAGCCGTGACAGAGTTTCGACTGTCTCAAAATCTTCAAATGGTCCTCCAACGTTAGGTCATTCGAAACTGGCGGGAGAAAAAATTCTTAGTTTTATCGCGGCCAGAATCTTCCTAAGCATTTTAACCCAACTCACTAGCTATTTTAACCCCTTAAACTTTTTGTTTCAAAGCTTTGAGAATCTTCTCCGGTGTCACGGGAAGTTCTTTGATCCTGACGCCGACGGCGTCATAGATGGCATTGCAAACGGCTGGGGCCACAGGGTTTGTCACGCCCTCCCCAATCCCTTTTGCGCCCGAAGGCCCGGTAGGCTCAAAGGTGTTTGCAAGGATTGCTTCAAAGGTTGGCATATCTAAGGCCGTGAAAATCTTATAATCCGAAAAGTTTGGATTAGTCACTTTTCCCGTTTCCCTATCAATCACGGTATCCTCGAGGAGACCGAATCCGAGACCCATATGGAGACCTCCGGCAATTTGTCCTTCCACGGCTGGTCTGTTGATTACCGTTCCGACGTCGGCGCCGCCAACAGCACGCAGTACTCTTACCTCCCCGGTTTGAGTATCCACCTCTACTTCGACAAAAAATACGGTAAAATGGGGCGGGCACGCAGTCGGCCTAATTGAAGCCTCTGCCATGATTGTTCCCCAACCTTTATATTGACCTGTCCGGGACACTTCCTCGAAGCTTAAGCATCGCTCCGGATCATCTGCAACCCAGACCTTGCCATGACCCACTTGAAGCCTTTCAACCGGCGTTTCAAAAATTCTGGAGCCCCATTCGAAAAGCGTTTCCTTTACCTTTTGTACCGCCGCCTCTACCGCCAAACCAGACCCGTAAGTCCCTCGGCTCGCATGGGTCGGCACATCAAAAAGGGTTGTTTCAGTGTCCCCATTGTAAATGGAGACCGACTCAAGACCGATTCCGAGTTGTTCCGCTACTATGGCAGCATGGCCAGTAAGCGTTCCTCCACCGGCATCTGCACAGGCAGAAATGAGAGAGATGCTCCCATCCTCGTTCATCTTCAAAATGGCCCCACTGTAGTCCATGATGAATTTTGAAGGCTCGGGTGAGCCGCAGCCAGACGTGTGGAAACCCTTGGCGAGGCCGATCCCCCGCCTCATCCAAGGTCGGTGCGGCGCTTCCTTCTTGTTTTTCCAACCAATCCGCTCAGATCCTTCTTTGAAGAGTTGCTCGGTTCCACAACTCTGAACTTGACAGACGACATCGTGTCCCTGACCAAAAAAGGTGTCTCCTTCCCTGATGTGATTCTTCAACCTGAGCGCAATCGGGTCTATGTTGAGTTCTTTTGCAATGATATCCATCTGGGATTCCACAGCGAAGTGGACCTGAGGATTCCCTGCTCCTCGCATGGCTGTGAGGGGAGGCGTGTTCGTATAGACAGTCTTTCCCATAAACTTTTGGTGAGGGCAACGGTACATCGACATGGAGAAGCCTGCCGCCAGCACCATTTTTGATTCACCGCTGAAGGCATAGGCCCCAGTATCATCGATGAGGTCGATCAATTGAGCGACTAAGCGCCCATCCCTTTTAATTCCCGTCTTTAAACGGACGATCATCGGGTGCCGTCCACAGGACAAAAACATCTCCTCTCTCGATTTCTCGGCTCTTATGGGTTGTCCTGTTCTAAGGGCGAGAAAACCTGCCAAGGGTTCGATGAACCCCATATGGATGTGGGCTCCAAAAGAACCACCGAGATAGCTTCGGTGCACATTCACCTTGTGAAGCGGAAGACCTAAAGAACTCGCCAAGTTCATCCTCAGGGGGTGGATGCCCTGGGTTGTTGAGTAAACTTGAAGTTTGCCTCCTGTCTCCGGGATACATACAACAACACTCCGTTCGAGAGGCGCGTTATTCGGTCGGGAAGTCTTAAACACATTCTCTAAGACCAGATCGGCCTCGGAGAAACCCTTCTTCACGTCGCCAATCTCGATCTCCCGAGTCGAGACGATATTGTTCTTTACCTCAATCCTCTTCTCTCCTCTCCGGACGAAATCATGGATGACAGGGGCGCCGGGCTCTATTGATCGGAGGGGGTCGAAAACAGCTTCCAATCCTTCGTACTCGACACGGATCAATTCAATTGCTTCTTCTGCAATGTCAGGAGTGATGGCAGCCACCGCAGCAATCCGATCCCCCACATGCCGAACGGTTTCTTCAAGAAGAAAACTGTCATAGTACATGACCCAAGGCATATGGAGAAACTGGTGCATCGGGCGAAACTTCGGAACATCCCTGAAGGTGATGATTGACTTTACTCCTTTGAGTCGTTTTACTTTACTCGTGTCGATTTCGATCACCCTGGCGTGGGCATGGGGACTTCTCAGAATCTTCATATGAAGCATGTTCGGGAAAAACATGTCTCCAGAGAATTTCAGCCTCCCCGTTACCTTATCAATGGCTTCCACCTTTATTAATTCTTTTCCGAGGATCGTGAAATCCACTCGACTATCTCCAGTCCGATACTTTCTGAATGGCTTTGACAATCTTATCGTAACCTGTACAACGGCAAAGATTTCCTGCGATGGCCTGACGTATTTCTCCCTCTGTTGGTTTTGGGTTTTTATCGAGAAGCGCTTTGGCCACAAGGATCATGCCAGGTGTACAGAAGCCGCACTGGATCGCTCCCATTTCTACAAAACTCTTTTGAAGAGAGTGAAGCTCCTCTCCTGTGGCTAACCCCTCAATGGTCAGAATCTCCGAGCCGTCAGCCTCAACAGCAAGAACCAGACAGCAATTGACAGGGCGGTTGTCCATGATAACCGTACACGTGCCGCATTCCCCTTTTTCACAGCCTGCCTTTGTGCCTGTAAGACCAAGACTATGACGGATCACAGTCAGGAGCGTCGTTCTTGGTTCAACTTCCAACCGATAAGGTTGTCCATTGACTATCATCCCGATTTTTTTTCTCAAGGATGATCTCCTGTTGTTTTATCCAAAGCTTGAAGGATAGCCCTTTTCGTTAGAACTCTCACCATCTCGGTACGATATTCCCTCGTTCCGCGGATATCTGTGATTGGTCTTGAAAACCGTGCGGCAATCTCCGCGGCCTCTTCAACGGCCCTCTCCTCGATTCTTTCGCCTTTGAGCCTTGACTCTGCCTCATAAGCCCTGAAAGGCATGGGCCCGACGGAAGAAAGCGCTATCCTGATTTCCTTGACTCTTTGCTCGGAGACCTCAAGTAGCAACCACACAGCCACTCCAGCAATGGCTATTTCCATAGTCCTCCGGCGTCCCAATTTGATATAGACTCCGTCGCCTCCTGCTGGTTTTGGAATAATAATCTTTGCCAAGATTTCATCCCTCTTAAGGGCCGTTTGACCGAGGCCGATGAAGAAATCAGCAAGGGGAATTCTCCGCTGACCTTGAGCGCTTTGAAGGGAGACTTCCGAACCAAGAACGAGGAGAGGGGCTGCAGTATCAGCAGCCGGAGAGGCATTGCAGAGGTTCCCACCCACAGTTCCTCTATTCCGAATCTGCCAGGAACCCATCTCGCCAATGGCAGAAGAAAGGATTGGCATAGTCTTTTTCAGAAGGGGAGATTCCTCAACCTCACTGAGCTTGGAGGTTGCACCCACAGTGATAAACTTCTCCTCATTTTCAATACCCTGAAGTTCTTCAATCATTCTTAATGAAATGAGCTTATCCAGTCGGAGCTGACGACTGGACATGAGCGGCAGAAGGTCTGTCCCCCCAGCCAAGATTTTAGCCTTTCCTTTTTCTTCAGCTAAAATTGAAAGAACCTCGGGCAGGGAGGATGGGAGCAGGTACTTAAAGTTCCTCATTTTTATCCCTGCCCTTCAGGCTTAGGCCTTTAATCCTTATTGGGATTCTTTCCTTTACATCCCCCGGAACATCGGCTTCTACGAACATCTCCACGGGAAGCGAGCAGCCTTTCACCCGGTCAAAGCACAGTGCTACTCCTTTCGGGCGATGGAGAAGGGCCGCAAAGATCTCTAATCTCGGATCAATTTCCTTCTTAATATGGACAAGGTCGCCAGATTTTTCGAGGAGGCTGATCGTAGAACGAAGATCCTGCTCCATTTCATCCCTCTGCTGATGAATTAGGTGAGACAAACTTTCCGACACGGCTCTCTACAACTGTTTCATCCCGATAGACGATTTTTCCCCGAACAATGGTGATCATGATTTTACCTTCTATTTCCAGTCCGTCAAAGAGCGTCCACTTCGCTACAGACTCCATCTGGTCGCCCCGTAATTTCCATTTTCTCTTCATATCGATGAGCACCAGGTCTGCATCTGATCCTGGAAGTAGGCTCCCTTTTTGAGGATAGAGACCGAATGCCCTGGCAGGGTTTTCCGAAAGGAGTTGAACCATCTGTTTCAACGTAATCCTCCCTTTTGCTACACCTTCGCTCAGCATGAGAGGAAGCAGAGTTTGAACCCCAGGAGTTCCGGAAGAACAGTCGAAGATCGAATCCTTCTCCTTCTGTTCCGGAAACCATGGGGCATGGTCAGAGGTGACAAGGTCTACTTTCCCTGCGGCCAACAACTCCCAAAGACGAGCAGGTTCTCCGCTTGCTCGGAGGGGAGGATTAATCTTCGCGTATCCCTTAAATCGATCCATTGACTCTTCAGATAAGAGAAGGTAGTGGGGACAAGTCTCAGAAGTCACCTTCACCCCTTTCTCTTTATACCAATCGATCAGGTCGAAGTCCTGTGAGAGGCTGAGATGAAAGAGATGTAGGTGCACACCTGAATGAAGGGTGAAGTCCAACGCCTTGTGGATGGCCTCTATCTCTGAGACGGGAGGCCGAGTTTCACAGTGAGCCAGGGGATAGAGAGAACCTGCTTTTTTCCACTGATCCACCTTATACTTGATCAGTTCATCGTTCTCCGCGTGAACTCCGGCAGGGAGGCCAGTTCCCCTGATTTTTTCAAAGGCTTCCAGAAGAGGACCGTCGTGCATTCGAGAAAACCTTTGAGGGGCCGTATCGTGCATCAAGATCTTGAAACCACAGACTCCAGCCTTCCTGAAGCGTTCGATTTCGGAAAGGTTTGAATCGACAATTCCTCCAAGAAGAGCCACATCTACGAAGGATTCTTTTTCGATCACCAATATTTTTTTGTTGAGGTCCTCAACGTTCTTGATTCCGTTCGGGAAGTCAAGAGGATGGTCAATGATGGTCGTGACCCCTCCTGCCGCCGCTGCCCTAGTGGTATGGAAGAACCCCTCCTTGGGATTGCTAAAGGTGTGCACATGGGCATCAACAGCCCCAGGTAGGATCCAGACTCCTTTAAGATGAATTGTCTCTTTCGAATCAGGGAGGTTTGGAAATTTTCCTACTCCCACCACTTTCCCGCCGTCAATGATCAGAGACGTCTCCTCATGAAGCTCTCCGTCTTGATAAAGTGAGCCTGTTAAAATAAGGTCGACCACTTTCTTCATTCCTTATTCATCCCAATTAGCCAGCCTGAGCAAAGTCTCCGATAGAACCCGCACTCCGGTCTTGATGTCTTTTCCGTCGGTCCATTCTTGTGGGCAGTGACTTAACCCTTGGCGGCTGGGGACGAAAATGACAGCAGTCTTTGTGATTTTAGCCATCTGGGTGGCATCATGACCAGCCCAACTGGGCATTTTTAAATATGAAAGGTGAAAGTCCTGGCAAACATTCACGATAACACGGGAAAGATCCTCTGGCAGGGATACAGGCGGCTCGCCTGTACGTGGAGTTAAAGAGATCTCGAGACTTCTCTCGTTCGACACAGCATCGCAAGCCTCAAGGATTTCTGCATAGATCCTATCGAATAACTCATCATCGTGGGTGCGAAGATCCAACTCCAACTCTGCGCGGCCCGGCACCACATTCACTTGATTGGGCGCAAGCGTCATCTTCCCTACAGTCCCGACCATTCCTTCTCCCTTTGACTTGCAGATCATTTCAATTGCAAGAATGAGTTGGGCTCCGGCAGCAAGGGCGTCTTTTCTAAGGTTCATCGGCATTGTTCCCGCATGATCGGGTCGTCCCTTTACGGTGATCAGGAGTCTTTTGATCCCACATAGTGTAGACACGATCCCGATGGGAATCTTCTGAATATCAAGAAAAGGCCCCTGTTCTATATGAAGTTCAACAAAGGCAGCGACCTGGGATGGATCAAAACGTGCCCTTGAGATCTCCTCGGGTCTTCCTCCCCTTCGTGAAAGGAGTTCGCATAGAGTCAGTCCCTTTGGATCCTTTCTTTCTAATGCTCCCTCTGGCAAAGAGCTCGATATGGCCCGGCTTCCGACCGTAGAGAATCCGTAGATATTAGGTTCTTCAGCAGCGAAAGCGACGACCCTAATGCTACGGCGGATCTCGATTTTAGAAAGAATCAGCGAACGAACAGCCTCTAGGGCACCCAGGACACCAAGAACGCCATCAAGCCTACCTCCGTTTGGAACGGAATCGAGGTGGGAACCGGTTACGACTACCGGAGCCCCTCTTTCTTTTCCCCAGCAAGTCCCGGTCAAATTCAACGCAGGATCCACGCTGGTCTCCAAGCCAGCTTCGGCCATCCATTTTTCCACCAGTGTTCTGGCTTGACTTTCCTTGATTGAAAAACCCGGTCGGGTCACCCCTCCCTCGGGAGTTTTTCCAATTCGGCTGAGATGTTCAATCCTTTTGAGAAGGAGTTTCCCATCAATGCAAAGACTCATCTTCTTATTATCAGAGCCCGAGGTAGGCTCGACGCACCTCCTCTTTTGAAAGAAGGTCCTTTCCTTTTCCCTCTAATGTGATCGATCCATTCTCAAAAATGTGGGCTTCTTCAGCGATTCGAAGACAGGATTCTACGTTCTGCTCCACGAGCACGAGGGTGATACCCAATTTCTTAATCATCTCAAGAATCCGATAGATCTGGGACACCATTTTAGGGCTCAATCCAAGCGAGGGTTCATCCAGCATCAAGATCTTAGGACCGGCCATAAGCCCCCTCCCGATCGCAAGCATCTGTTGCTCTCCTCCGCTCAGCGTTCCAGCGAGTTGTGATTTCCTTTCTTTTAGGAATGGAAAGAAATCAAAGACCATCTGGAGGTTTTTATCCTTCCGCTCGTTCTCAGGCTTGGCGAAAGCGCCCAGCAGAAGATTTTCAAGAACGCTCATATAGGGGAAGAGCCTCCTTCCTTCAGGAACGAGGATAATTCCAAGTTTTACAATTTCGAAGGTAGCAAGTCTCTCGATGGAGACTTCTTGAAAACGAATATGACCCGACCGACTGGGCGTGAGAGCCGAGATGGTTCTCAGAAGGGTGGTCTTGCCCGCACCATTCGCACCCACAATTCCAATGAGTTTCTTCTCTTCAACCTTGAGAAAGATTCCCCGAAGAGCCTGAAATTCACCATAGAAGGTGTCAAGATTTTCAATCTCCAGCAGGGCCATATTCTTCCCCTAAGTATGCTTTGATGACCTCTGGATTTCGAACAACCTCCTGCGGAGGGCCTTCTGCGATCTTCTGACCTTGATCCATCACCACGATACGATCCGAAATCTTCATCACTGCCCGCATGACGTGCTCCACAGCAACGATTGCCACCCCCTTCTCGGCCCGAATTTTCCGAACCGTTTCAACCATGCCCTCAATTTCTGTGGCATTGAGTCCCGCCAGTGTTTCGTCCAGCAACAAAACCTCTGGTTGAGTGGCCAGTGCTCGCGCCATTTCCAGTTTCTTCTTTTGAGAGAGGGTTAGATTACCGGCAGGAAGGTGGATTTTGTCTTTCAAGCCCAAGAATTCAAGGATCTCCATCGAAGACTGGGTGGCTTCTTCATGAGACCTGGTTCGACAAAAGGCAGCCACCTTTGCGTTGTCGAGAACCGTGAGGGTTTGAAAGGGCATCACGATCTGGAAGGTCCGGACAATTCCCAGCTGGCAGATCTTATCGGGTCCCAGACCTACGAGGTTCTTACTTTTGAAGAGGATCTGGCCGCGCTGGGGAGAGTGGAAACCCGTAATCACGTTGAAGAGAGTAGTCTTTCCCGCTCCATTAGGGCCGATTAAACCGACGATTTCACCCCGTTCGATCGTCATGCTGAAATCCCTGACTGCCACGAGTCCGCCAAAATGTTTGTGCAGGCCTTGGATAACAAAAAAAGCCATCTTCGCTTATGCTCTCCTTTCAAACAAAGAACGATAGCGACGTGATAAGGGAGGAACAATTCCCTGAGGGGCGAACATCATGACAGCGACCAGGATTGCCCCGTAAAGAATCAGCTGGACTCCCGCATAGGTTCCGCCCAGATAAGCCCGCGTCATTTCACTGACCGGCGTCAGCATGAGGGCTCCAATGAGAGGACCGGTCAGTGTTCCTGCTCCCCCTACAATCGCCACGAGGAGGATCTCGATGGAGAGGGCAGAGCTGAAGAGGATCGGTTCAATATAGAGAAAAAACTGGGCATAAAATGTCCCAGCGGTGGCTCCGAAAAAACCACTGACAATCAGGGCGATCATTTTATACCTGGTCGCACTAATGCCAAGAGAACGAGCCGCTTCCTCATTGTCTCGAATGGCAGAAAGAAAGATCCCGAGTCTCGACTTCTCCATCCTTTTGTAGATAAAGAGAATAAGAAAGAGCATGGCCAAAATAATGTAGTAGTAGAAGGTTTTATCTGCGAACTGAAAGTTTAGGAAGGAGTTCCCTTTTCGGAGAGGAATAAGGATACCAGCCGCTCCTCTGAGGTCGATCCCTCCGATTGTCTCTGTTGTCGTCACAACAATCCTGAAGATCTCCGTGAAAGCTAAAGTGGAAAGGGCAAAGTAAGGGCCTCTCAATTTGAAGCAGGGATATCCAATACCGATGCTGACAAGGGAGGCGATCATGCCTCCAAGGATCATCCCAAGAAACGGCGGAATGTTCAGGTAGAGAAGGAGAAGTGTCGAAGAATATGCACCAATGCCGAGAAAGGCGGAGTGGCCGAACGAATGCTGCCCAGCCAAACCCCCGATGATGTTCCAGCTAGAGGCAAGGTAAGCGGAAAAGAGTATCATAATTGCTGCGTGGAGGAAATAGGGATCCCTCACAAAGATTGGAAAAAGGATGGCGATCAGAAGCGCAAGGTAGGGAAGGTTCCGTTTCCAGGCCATATTACTCCCTTCTTTTTCCCAGGAGGCCTGTCGGCTTCACGACGAGGAAAGCGATAAAGATAATGAAGATGAGGGACTCCGTCATCGCGGAATTCATAAATTGTGCTCCAAGGGATTCGATAACACCTACAATGATACCTGCCAAAAGGGCACCACTGATGCTGCCCAAACCTCCCAGGACGACAATGACGAAAGACTTCAGAACGAAAATTTCCCCGATCGCAGGATGGATATAGTAGAAGGAAGATAAGAAACTCCCCGCAAATCCCAGCATGGTTGTGCCGATGCCAAAAACAATTTTGTAAACTCGATAGTCATCAATTCCCATCAATCGGGCAGCCTCACGATCCTGAGAGGTTGCCCGGATCGCCCTTCCCAAATTTGTCTTTCTCAAATAGAGCTCGAGGAGAAAGACCAGGATAAGGGAAAGGAGAAAACCGATCATTCTTGGCTGAATGATCATCATGCCTCCTACGCTCCAGCTTTTCCCAGTATAAGACGTCTTCACCATCCGGTAGTCCGCTCCAAAGAGGAGGAGAGCAATATTCTCCAGCATGAGCATCAAACCTGAGGTGAGGAGAATCACGGTAAGGGGGGCAGTCTCCTTTTCCCTCTTGAGGATAGGTTCAATGAAAAAGTTTTGAAAAAAATATCCGAAGAAAAAGAGAAAAGCTGCCGCCAGAAGGGCTGCGAGGTATGGATCGATCTTGAGTAGAACCAAAATCCAATAGACAAAGAACATAGCAACCATGAGGAGGGCTCCATGGGCAAAGTTGACGATCTTGGCGACCCCGAAAATAAGACTGAGGCTGACAGCGATAAATCCGTAGAGCCCTCCCATTAAAATCCCGCCGATGGTAGCTTCGATCAAGCTGAACACTGACGTTTCATCCTCAAGACATTTTTTATTTTTACTTTCGGTCTTCCCATTTCGGAACTGGCCAAACAGGTTTAATCATTGCAACTTCCGGAGGCCAGACAGTCCTCCGTTGGCCGTCTCGGTATTGAACGACGATCATCCGGGCGCCCTTGGCCTGGCCTTCTCCATCAAATTCTATAGGAGTCCAGGGGATAAGCATCGCAGGTCCTTTCGTGATTTTGATCTGAGCAAAGGCATCGCGGATCTTCTTGGGATCATAAGACCCGGCCTTTTCAAGAGCCTCATAGAGGATGTAAGTGCTTGCATAGCAGAATGCAGCACCTCCGTTGAAATCCCGATGATCTTTATTCCACTTCTTATAGGCGGCGTTTTTTTCCTGAACCAAAGGGGTGTGCTTGAGATCTGTCGACCATTCTGTGAGATCAAAGAAATATTCAGCCAGTTTACCTACCTCCCTGATGAAGGAGGGATCCGAGTAACCAGAGGAACTTCCGAGAAAAGCCATTGGATTAACACGTTGATCAGCAATGGTCCGGATCAAGAGAATGGCATCGGCGATGTAGGAATTGAGAATGATTACATCAAGGTTTGCCCCTTTCATTTTGAGAACCACAGGTGACATGTCAGAAGTTCGGGCAGGATAGCCCTCATCCAGCCCGATGGAAAGCTTCTTCTCAGGGGCCCACTTTCTCACGCCTTTTGCAATGGCCTGGCCCATATCGGTATTTTCATAGACAACCCCGATCTTCTTTGCAGCCCTCCCGGACTGCTTTCCCATATCCGCGATAAAATCAATTTGGTCCTTGGCCCACAGGGACCCTTTTCGTTCTACACGGAATGTATACTTGAACCCCCTTTCTGTAATTGCATCCATGAGGGAGTTGGGAACGAGATAGGGAACTTGATACTTCTCGGCCACCTCAGTGCTAGTATAAGAAACGCTACTCTCGAAAGCCCCCATGATGGCAACGACCCCTTCCCTAAGAATAAGGCGTTCTGCTTCAGACATTCCGATCTTTGCATCTCCCCTGGTATCTGCATAGATCAGTTTGATTTTTGCGCCCTTCAGGGATTTGACGCCCCCAGCCTCATTGATTTCCTTGACAGCAAAGTCGTGTGCCATCTGGAGATTCTCCCCGATGACCGCCCGAGCTCCCGACAAAGGGATGAGGACCCCCACCTTAACTTCATCCTGTGAATATGCAAGGCTTGATCCCAAAAAAACGAACCAAATCATTGCCAAAAAAACCCTTCTTGTCTTCATCTTTTCCTCCTTTCTTTGCACAATCGTCCAATTTTGTTTTGCCCCGTTTCGCCATTCCTCGCCGCGATTGCCTTTGGGGAATATCCTAAGGCGTTTGATATCTTCTGGGCATATTGGACGACCAATTGGCTTAGGGAGCGAAATCTCTTCTTACTAATCCGATGGATTGGGCCAGCCACACTCAAACCTGCCACAAGCTTCCCAGAGCCGTCAAAGATAGGAGCGCCGACAGCCCTCACTCCGGAATCAACCTCTTGGTCGCTGATAGCGTAGCCTTTCCTTCGGATTTCCTTAAGATGAACTTTCAGCTTCTCGACCTGAGTGATCGTGTTGGGAGTGAAACGTTTCAACCCCTCTTTCTTAATAATCCTATCCCAGTCTTCTTCCCCAAGGTAAGCCATGAGGACTTTGGTGGATGCTCCCGAGTGGAGTGGCAGACTAGTTCCGGGTTTTAACGACAGACGAATAGGCCCCTCAGTCTCTATGTTGGCCAGGCACATTCCTTGAGTACCGTCGACCACTGTTAGAAGGACAGCTTCACACGTCCTGCTTGACAGCTCTTTCATAAAGGGAAGAGCGATTTCTGATAAGTTAAGCGTCTCCTGTCCGATGAGGCCCAACCTCACCGTTTCTAACCCCAATGCGTATTGAGGCCCCCCCGTGACCTGTCTAAGAAAACCAAACTCAACTAAAGTCCTTACAAGGCGGTAAGCTGTGGCCTGACTATATCCAAGTTGTTCCGTAATCTCATGGACGGTTAAAAGGGGGGAAGAAGAATCGAATGTCAGAAGGATTCTGAGTCCATTTGCTAAAGACTGCGTAATAACATTCTTCATACGTGATAATGTGTTCTCGAAATGTGACAAATTTTTTATCACGGCCATGATTTGTTGTCAAGAGGAAAAGTACATCTTGACTTTCTTGAAATTGTAACTGACAAGAAAACGACTTCTGTCCTCGTCCACTAACAACACAGAGCGGATCGATCGCACATGAATCATGTGTGCGATTTACCGGATTGCTGTGCACGAGTGGACCAAAGAGAGAGCATTAGAAGAAATGATTGAAGGAGGATTCGGCTTTCATGGATCCAAGGACGGCAACATGGCTCAACGGATTAACAACCTGAATATTGACGAGATCAAAAGAAAAGCCGGAATCAAAGAAAGTACATTGCACTGAGAATTACCAACAGGCAAAGCCTTTAAAGTGATATCAATTAAGTTCCTGCCGTCTTCTGCCTGAAAAGGCGAGATTCTTCGTTCTTTTCCATTTCGCCAGGTTCCCACTTTACAAATAACAATTTCCGACCATCCTGTTGCCTTTTGCCTAATTCCGTGAGATCGAAACGATTACTGCAATATTACTTAAGCCGCAAAGAACGGGGAAATTGACTACGCTGATTAATTGGTGGCGCGTTTGGATGGCCGGTGAATGCCCTCGAAGAGGGCACAATATAAAACTCTGCGAATCTATGCGGATGTCCCGGATGCAGAGTGTGGTCCACTAACGAAAAAGTCTTTGCAAAGGGGAAAATATAAAATTATAATTGTTAACGTTTGGATAATGAGAGGCAAAACGCCCCAACAGGCTTGTTATTCACCTACGCGGAAGACCATGCCTGAAGCGCACTTCGCCGCGCAAGCACAGGCTTTGCCCATGGGACTCCATAAAACTACAAAGAGAGCGCCATAGAAGCGCTGTAGAGAGGTTGACGATTGGAAACTGAACGTGTCTCCATCGAAGTTGAGGTCAATGGAATTAGATATAAAAGGACCATCAGGCCCTCCGTGTCCCTTTTAGATTTCTTGCGAGAAGAACTCAGTTTGAAAGGAACGAAGAAGGGATGTGACTCCGGACAGTGTGGAGTCTGTACGATTCTTATGGATGGAAAAACAATAGACGCCTGTCTGGTTCTTGCGATCCAAGCCGATGGGAAAGAGATCCTGACAATCGAAGGGCTCTCTCCGGGCGGAAGACTCCATCCCCTCCAAGAGGCTTTCGTGGAAGAAGGCGCAGTCCAGTGTGGTTTCTGTACGCCGGGGATGATCCTATCGGCCAAGGCCTTGCTCGACGAGAAAAAAGATCCCTCTGAGGAGGAGATCCGAGAAGCTCTTTCAGGGAACCTATGCCGTTGCACGGGATATGTGAAGATCATCAAAGCCGTGCAAAAGGCGGCTGCCATGATGAGAGCATGAGGGTTGTGTGACGGCAGATAACTTTGAGATTGTTGGTCAGTCGTTTCCACGGCATGAATCCATCGCTAAAGTTACGGGAAAGGCTCAGTATACCGACGACCTACAAATTCCGGGGATGGCGTATGGTCGTATCCTCAGAAGCCCCCATGCTCACGCGAAGGTGTTAAAGATCGATAAATCGGAGGCGGAAAAGGTACCCGGCGTGCTCGGCATCCTCCTTCCTCAGGATGTTCCCGATAGACTCTTCAACTGTGCGGGCAATCCTCCTTCCCCCATGTTGATTAAAGATGAGAGGGTCCTCACTGATCATCCCCTCTATGCGGGAGATCGAATCGCTGCGGTAGCTGCGCTTACTAACGAAGCTTGCACAGAAGCTCTTAATAAAATCTCTGTAAAATATGAGCCCCTGCCAGCATTTTTTGAGATCAGAGAGGCCCTGAATGAGAGGGCGCCTCTTATTCACCCTGAACTTTTCGGCTCGAACATTTTTAAAAAGCTTGAGTGCTCGCAGGGAGACGTGGAACATGGATTCGCAGAGTCCGATTACATTTTCGAGGACGAGTTCCACACCCCTGCCGTACAACATGTTGCGATGGAACCCGTAAGCTGTATCTGCCACTACACGGAAGACGAGCAGTTGATCGTCTGGAGCACTTCTCAGGCTCCTTTCCAGGAGAGGAGAGTATTGGCGGAACTCCTCGATTTACCGGAAAACAAGGTCAGGATTATAAAACCTGTCATGGGCGGAGGGTTCGGAGGCCGTCAACAAATTCATAACCAGCATGTAGGAGCATTCTTATCGAGGTTGGTCAGGAGGCCTGTTAAGATCATTAACACCCGAGAGGAGGAGATGTACGCATCGGTTGTCCGTCACGGGTCTGTTTGCCGGTTGAAATGTGGGGTTAGAGAAGACGGGCGTCTGGTGGCCTTTCATGCGAAGGTCTATCTCAATTCAGGCCCTTACTGCACTCATACTCCTATCGTCTTGGGTGCTCAGAGCCGGAAGTTCCAGTACCGGTTACCCCATTATCGCTACGAGGGATATGGAGTTTATACAAATGGACCAATTGGCGGGGCGATGAGGGGTTATGGGAACCCTCAGCTTTCCTTCGCCAGAGAAGTGATGATGGACAGGATAGCCAAAAAACTGGGGATAGATCCCCTTGAGTTCAGGGTGATGAATCACCTTGAAACTGGAGAGACCATTCCCTGCCATACCTTCCCCCTTCGGAGTTGTGCGATCACGGAGTGCGTGGAAATTGGTGAGCGGATAAGGGATGAGATCGAAAGGCAAGAATCTTCACCCCATGGGGAAGCTGAAATATTGGAAGCTTGGGGTGTTGCTTTCGCCTGTCATACTTCAGGCCCCTCTAATAATGAAGGAAAGAGTTCTTCTCTCATTCTTGTCAACGATGACGGGACCGTAAACCTTCTGGTCGGATCTGCCGATATCGGCCAAGGATGTGAAACGACATTGAGTCAGATTGCTGCAGAAGAGCTGGGAATTGATTTGAAAGAAATCACCGTGACCTCCGGAGATACATCGTTTACTCCGTATGATACTGGAACATTCGCCAGCAGCCAGATCTACGTGGCGGGAAACGCTGTGCGCCAGGCAGCTCAAGATGTGAAGGAAAAGCTCGGTGTTGCCTTAGCGGCTTGTTATCATACAGACCTGGAGATGGTGCGCCATGAACAGAGTCAGTTCATCATCGAAACCGGTGCAGATAAGAAGATTTCACTCTCATTCAAAGAAAGTGTCGCCAAAGTGATGTCTGGCGGAAAGGGCAGGGTTCTAACAGGCTTCTCAAGCTTCAAGGCTGAGGAGAGCCCCCTTCCTTTTTCTGTCTGTTGGGCAAAGGTAGCGGTGGACAAAAGAGCGAGAACATTATCCGTTCAGCATATCATCCAGGTTGTTGACGTTGGAACCGCTGTCAACCCGGATGTGGTCAAGGGACAGGTCGAAGGCGGAATCAGCATGGGACTGGGCTACGCGTTGACGGAGCAAATAGAGATAGATCATCGGGCCCAAAAACCTTCCTCCTCGGATTTGTTGCATTACAAGGTTCCCACTGCTTGCGACATGCCTAAGATCCATGTTGCCACGGCCAGAAGGAGTTACGAGCCGACCGGACCTTTTGGTGCAAAAAGTGTCGGTGAACTCCCGGTTGTAGCGGTTGCTCCTGCAATCGTCAACGCGATCTCGATCGCAACGGGTGAAAAGATAAATTCCCTCCCCCTCAGCAAGGCCTTTATGCCTCGAGGTCGGTCGGAGATCAAGAAGGAGTCACAATGCTAATGAGGAACAGTTTCAAATATGTCGCTCCTGACTCGATCAAGGCCGCTTCAGAATATCTCTCGACCGAAAAAAATTTCTTTTTCCTGGGCGGCGGGACGGACCTTCTTCCTCAGATCAAGTGGGGCCTCAAGCAACCTTCTCTTCTGGTGGATCTTGGAAAAATAGAATCCTTGAAAGGCATGACCGCACGCGAAGAAGGGTTCTTTATCGGAGCCATGGAAACGCTTGGGAATCTTGTCAAGAATCCAGAGGCAAATCGATATGTACCCGTCCTATCACAAAGTGCCTTCTGCGTGGCTTCCCCCCAGATTCGAAATCGAGCAACCCTTGTAGGCAATATTCTCCAAGAGAGAAGATGTTTCTACGTTAACCAGAGTGAATATTGGAGGCAAAGTGTTGTCCCATGCTTCAAACTCGGTGGGGAGGTGTGCCATCAGAGTCCGCGTTCACAAACCTGTCGTGCCCCTTACTATTCAGATACAGCCCCTGTGCTCCTGGCGCTCGATGCCCAGGTAGAACAATATGATAAAGGGACATTCGAATTGACTGCAGTTCAGGATATGATTCGATCCCATATCCATGGTCGAGGCGAAAAATTTTTCTTAACAGGAGTTTTCATCCCTTATCCTAGGCAAGGAACTTGGGCCAGGTTTATCAGACAGGGTGTCAGGGGGGCCATGGATTTTGCATCTCTCAATGCGGCGGTACGATATACTCCTCCGGTTAATGGAAGCGGACCGGTTATCAGGATCTTTGTCGGGGCCTCTTCTCCCGAGCCTGTAGAATTAAGGGAAACAGCAGATTTTATGATTGCCAATCTGTCTCGCCTTTTAGACCTCAAAGAAGAAGTGAAGGAGAGGGCCGTAAAAGAATTGATTAAGAAAAGCGTTCTTGTGAGAGAAACGGCTATTTCTGTAAGAGCTAAGAAGAGTTCCTTTTATCTGGTCGCCAATGTTCTCGAAGAACTTATCGCGGCCATGCAGCTAAAGGTGCAAGTATCTTGGGCTGGGCTTTCGCCATGACGCAGGTTCCACAACAGGTTCTCAATCTCTTCTCGGGCTTTAAAGCTTATCTATGGCTCATTCTCCTGATCATGAACATTTTCCTTTTCTGGATGGGAATGTGGCTAGATGTGATAGCGAATATCCTCCTGTTTTGCCCTGATTATGGCTCCTCTGGCATATTCGATCGACGTCGATCTGATTCACTTCTCGATGATCTCTATCATGAACGTCAACCTCGGAAACATTACTCCTCCAGTAGGCATCATCCTCTTTGCAACGCAGGCAGTACGAAAGGTAAGATGGAGCCCTTGGTAAGAGAGCTTCTTCCCTTTTTGATTGTTAAGATTATCATCATTCTGATTGTGACGTATGTTCCTTTTATATCTGTTTGGTTCCCTAAATTGTTCGGATTCGCAACGGGAAGCCCCTAAAGAGGCGCTATGCCATTTGATTTTTAAAAGTAAGTGACAGAAAGGGGTTGGAGATGAAGTCTTTTGTTTATTACGGCGGGAGGAAGATCGAATTTGAAGTCCCTTCGAACTGGAACATACTCTTTAGCGGGGAGATCAACCTTGCAAAACTTTGTCCCGATGCCGTGGCAGAACTGAAGAGGGCGCTCGATCAACCGATAGGATGCACGCCACTGGAAGAACTCGCCAGCCGTGTCAACAATGCTGTTGTGATTTTTGATGACATCACCCGCCCGACACCGACCCATGTCGCTTTTCCCGAGGTTCTAAACCGATTAAATCGTGGAGGAATCTCGGACACAAGGATTACCGCTATCTGTGCAACCGGAACGCACCAACCTCCTGACGAGGCCGGTTTGAAGCAGAAGCTCGGGCTGGAGGCATATCAAAGACTTTATCCAAGGGTCATCTGTCACGATGCCACATCGAGGGAGAATGTCCTGGTCGGAAGAACATCCCGAGGAACCCCGGTCGAAATCAATCCTTTTGTAGCGAATGCGGATTTGGTGGTGGGAATCGGCGCCTGTTTCCCCCATGGCTGGGCAGGGTTTGGGGGCGGGAGCAAGATCATCATGCCGGGTGTCTGTGGCATTCAATCGATTGCCGCGCACCACTTCACCTGGTTCCGGAACCCTCATACTCACACCGGCCATGTCGAAGGAAATCTTTTTTACGAGGAATGTAACGAGATCGCTCGATTGATTGGATTCAAATTTAAGATCGATTTCCTTTTAAACTTTCGTGGCGATGTCATTAAAATCTTCTGCGGAGACGTGATCGAACAACATCGTGAAGCGATCAAAGAGTGCATGCACATCACGACCGTAGAGGTGGCCAAAAAAGCGGATGTTACGATCTCTGCAGCATATCCCCTCGAGCGGGGCAACCAGTCGACCAAATCCCTCGGTGCGGCCGCGGCCGTGACCAAATCGGGAGGGCAGATCATCTGGGTGGCCCCTCAACCCGATCGGGATCAACTCATTCCGTTTGTCAACGAGGTGAGTTCGAATAAAAGTGCAAATGAATATCACCGTCAACTTGTCGAAGGGAGGTATCCGGAATCCCTCAAACCTGTTGGACTGAGTTTTATGTGTACTGTGGTAGACGTCAAAAATTTACTCGACCGTTTCTCGAGGATCATTCACGTCACAGAGGGTTTGGACCGAACGCATGTGGAATCGATGAAGATGGGCTATGCTCGCACCCTCACCGAAGCCGTTGAGATGGCCCGCGCCAAAACCCCAACAGGTGATCTGGTCGTATTTCCCTATGGGGGAGTCGTCTTGCCCAAGATCGCCCTTTCTCAGTAATCAACCTCCCCACGATCACCTTCCGGTCGGAGATTTCTTAGACAGACTCGGCATTTTACGTAGAATCATTTTTCAATAGTTCATGAGACTGTTTTCCTGAGTTGTATACGACTACCGGTAGTTTAATCGATAAGAAACCCCTAACTGAATCGTTCTCTTCCAGCAGGCGTTCTTTGTGACGGTCTTCTTCCCGGCAGGACTGGTAGCCGTCGCGAAAACATTCAGCCGGGAATTGAGAAGCCTGGCCACTGGCATCATTCTGGCCTTGAGCATAGGTTCTGGAGGGGGTATAATGGAAAATCGGTCCTTGTTATAGGGAAATATTTTCCACTAGGGGTGTTAAGAGTGAATTCGAAAGCCGCTGTGACGAAGGCTTATGAGACCCTGTTTATTGCCCTCGATCAATGCGCCTATCGATTATCCGGTTTTATTGAAAATCAGGGTGGACAGGCATTGCCTATCCCTGCGGACGTGCCCTACTATTATTGGGATAAAAAGAAGCAATATGGTAGGGGAGATCTCTCACACAGACATGCTGCCGTATTGGCGGGGTTAGGTTCTTTGGGAAAGAATACTCTACTCCTTACCCCCGATTTTCGAAATCGAGTGAATCTCAGTTCTGTTTTAACAGACGTACCTTTAGTGGAAAACCCGCCTTTTGAACGAGGTCTTTGCATTGCTGAGTGTGACCTATGCCTCAGGTCCTGTCCTACAAATGCCTTATGAGGAGATGGAACCGTCATACAAAAGGAGTGCCGAAAGCTCCACTCGATTACTACAGAAAAAGGGTTTAAACTGTTCGCATGCTGGGAATGTAGAAGGGTATGCCCTGTTCAAGGGAATCTCCTTCGAAAGAGTAACGCGAAAAAAAATAGCCGCAGGGTTCTCCCTTCTTAGAGATGAAAAGCAAAAAACATTTTTGTAGGCAAAGTCAAGTTGGGCGCGGATCCCTATCTGGTTTGAGCTTAGCAATCTTGCTCGTGGACATCTCTGCCAACAAGATGATGAAAAAGGTATAGAAGAAATGCCAGGCTAATCTAGTGTCCTGAGTCCGAAGTTCGTTTAAAAACTCGGAGAAGGGTCGTAAGAATTTTATCCCCTTTTCCCTTACTTAAATGGCTTTGGACACCGATTATTGAGTTC
>DASPPQ010000114.1:0-5347 GCA_035625415.1 Thermodesulfobacteriota bacterium | reverse complement strand
CAACGATCTGGTGTCCCAAGACGATTGGAAGTTTTGGGGGAAGTCTTCCTTCGATTTCATCCAGTTCCGTATGGCAGATTCCGCAGGCCGAGATCCTTACCAAAATTTGTTTTGGCCCGGGGACGGGGTCGGGTAACTCCTCCATCTTCAGCGGTTCTCTTTCTATAGAAGAAATCTTCCTGAGTACCATGGCCTTCATTTTTTTGTCCTCCATCTCCATTCTCCTGTTAGCATAGCAAACCCCAATGGATTGGGAAATACAAAAATCAGATTCGTTTGAAAGGGGGAATAGAAAGCGCGGGAGGAGTGAATGACCGAAAAGCAGGTTTTACAAATTCTGCAGGGGCCAGAAAAGGCCGGGTTTAAACCCCGCCTTGGAGTGATTGATTTAACTAGTACAAACGAATTTCATAAATTGACATCCGCCCCTCACCCTTCCCCTCTCCCCCGATGGGGAGAGGGCAGGGTGAGGGGGCAATCAAGGGTATGGAAAAAGAATTACCGCGTCCGTATTAGTAAGGTCTGTAATATCCTTCGACCCAGACCCTTCTCTCTTCGTAGTATCCTGAGGTTTGTCGATTCTCATAATGTCCCGGCACCCAGCGTCCCCACCGGTCACGAAAATGGTGGGTATGAAGAAGGGCAAAGACGTTCAATCAGAAGTTCGCAGAGACGGCATAGATCACGACGCCCTCCCCGTGCCTTGGACCACCGACGATGACCGTCCTTCCGGAGAAAAGCCTGACCTGAGTGTTAAGAATTTCTGTCCCTTCACGAACAACCCTTAATCTTAATTCAGCCACATTCTTATGCTGCCCCACTAAAGTGGCCTCGAGGAATGCTTTTCCCGTGCGACCTATGATTCTGGCAGGCTGGTGAAGGGAGAGATTGAGACTTTCATCCCTGATGAGACGGTAGGAAGTAAAGCTAAAAAGGGATCCCAGTTCCTTGTGAACATCCCTTAAGGATGGTTCAATGTCCGGTCCGGCATTGGAAGCCAGGATCACCCTCATTCGAACGTGGACCTGAGCAAAAGCTGTTGGAAGAGAAAAGAAAGAAAGAATAAAAAAGGCGGTGAGAAGGAGAGTTGTTCTTTTCACGTTGTAGTCTGTTCCTTCTCCGGTCCCTCGAATAGCCATATCACTGTTACCTCTGGCTTTTCTGACTGGTAGACCATGACATTATTGGTCTGACTTTCGACGTATTCTACAACAGATGCCTCTGAATAGGAAGGGGTTTTCTTAAGAATAATTTGGGCTGTAATGAGCAGGAGGACGACGAGGGTGGCCGCCGCAGGAATCCAGACCTTCCTTTTGAAGAGAGGGGAAACATCGAGCCAGGAATGAAGGGATTGCCACCAGGTCACCTTCTCCTGCGCCCTGCGTATCTCCCTCTCGATTTTCTGCCACACCCAAGGAAAGTCTTCCTTCTGGACTGCCTCCTCAGCAGGAAATCTCATTAAGGTCCTGAGTTCCTCCATGGACCTCAGAGCACTCCGGCAGTCTGGACAATCCTGGAGATGACCCTCTGCAAGGAGTCTTTCGTCGTCCGTCACCTCCCGGTCAAAATATTTTTCTAAAAGTCTTGATATCGACAGACAGGAATCTTTCATCTACCTTTCACCTCTTTTCACCCGCCTTTGCTAAACCTTTGGCGAGCCTCGCCCTCCTTGGCCTTGGGCTCGGAGGCCCACATAGTCCTTGAGCAACTCTTGCATCCCCTTTCTCCCATAATGTAGACGGGACATCACCGTCCCAATAGAACATCCCATTGCTTCCGCCATCTCCTGGTAGGACAAACCTTCTACATCCCTAAAGATGAGGGCTGCCTTCTGCTCGGCAGGGAGTTTGCTCATCGCCCACTTTACCTTTTCTTCCAACTCTTTTTGGAGGAGAACCCTTTCGGGCCCCTTTTCCAATTCGTCAGGTGGTTCGAAACTTCCGTCCTCATCAAGACTCGAGAAAAATTGCTTTCCCGCTTTTCTTGCATGATCAATAGCCGTGTTCATCGTCATTCGATAGAGATACGTGTAGAAATGGGACCTCCCTTTAAAATTCTTTATAGAACGAAATAGCTTAATAAAAACTTCCTGAACAATATCAAGAGCTTCCTCCCTTCGCCTCACCACGCCATAGGAGATTCGGTAAACCTTCTTGTGATATTTATCGAAAATCTCCTTCAATGCTTCCTGATCTCCTTGTTGACATCTGGAGATCATTTCAAATTCTTCATCATTCACTATCTCTTACCTTTAGACGACAAGTAATTTAGAATATTCAAATAGATATGATTATATTCATTGTAACCCAATTGTCCATTATTATTATTTTAATTGAAAGGCACTGGTTTTCAGTGCAATAATAGGTATCCTTCTCCACGGAGTTCGCAGGAACTCCTTGAGAAGAGGAAAGGTTTGGATGCTTTTGACCCACTTCAGCTGGGAGGAGTCGGTCATTGGGTGCTATTAAGAGAATTGGGCTCCTGATCATCGGTTGGTTTTTCATTGTTTTGGGGGTCCTCGGCCTATTTCTCCCCATCCTGCAGGGCATTCTATTTATCCTAATTGGCCTGGCCATCCTTTCTTCTCGTAGTGAAGCAATAAAGCGGTTTTTGAAATTTCTCGAGGAACGTTACCCTCATTGCCATGAGCGGGTAGAGATCTGGAAGGAGAAGATGAGAAATTGGTTCAAATGGGGTTGAAAAGGAAAAGCGGCCTCCAATTTCTTAATTGACAAAGAGAATAAAATTGGTTAACCCGGTGAATGGGAAGTAAGGGAGAGTGAAGGATGTCGATTGAAGAGATTATCGAATCCTGGAAGCGGTCGCGCGCCATCTCGCCTTGTATTACCGATCTGCGAGTCTTTAAAAAGAGGGAGGGAGAATATCGCCCCTTCCCGGAGTTCATCCACCCCGTCATCCGGAAAGCTTTGGGAACAGAAGGAATTGACCAGCTCTATTCTCATCAGGTCGAAGCCATCCAGGCGGTTCATGAAGGAAAAGATATCGTTGTCGTTAGTCCGACCGCATCCGGGAAGACACTCTGTTATAACCTTCCGGTGTTGAACGCGAAGCTGGAGGCGCCTGCCTCAAAGGCCTTTTATCTCTTCCCCACCAAGGCCCTCTCCCAAGATCAGATGTTTGAACTCCAGAGTTTCATCCAGCGGATCGGCAGATCGGTCACCACTTTCACCTATGATGGAGACACCCCTCAGGACGCCCGGCAGGCCATTCGCACCCGGGGAGACGTTGTCATCACAAACCCTGATATGCTTCACACGGGTATCCTCCCCCATCATACCAAGTGGATGAACTTCTTTCAGAATCTGAAATTTGTGGTGATCGATGAACTCCATACCTATCGGGGGGTCTTCGGGGCTCATATGACCAATGTCCTGAGGCGGTTGGATCGTATCTGCCGTTTCTATGGATCGAGACCTCAATTCGTCTGCTGCTCGGCAACGATTGCCAATCCCAAAGAATTGGCCGAAAAGCTTCTTGAAAGGGATGTCCTCCTCATCGATCAAAACGGTGCTCCGTCGGCTGAGAAGATTTTTATCTTTTATAACCCGCCTATTGTCAATAAAGAACTTGGAATTCGCGGCAGCCATATTCATGCAGCCAGAAGGCTTGCTACGCCTTTCATCGAGCAGGGGATTCAAACAATTCTTTTTGCCACTAGCCGGCTCTCCGTAGAGGTATTGACAAAGTATTTAAAAGACCGCTTTGAGAAGAAACTGAAGGATAAAGGAAAGGTTAGAGGATATCGCGGAGGTTATCTGCCGAAGATGCGCAGGGAGATTGAAAAGGGATTGAGGGAAAAAGAGGTCAAAGCGGTTGTCTCCACCAATGCCCTTGAGCTTGGGATTGACATTGGAGATCTTGAGGTCTGCTTGATCGCAGGTTATCCCGGGACCATTGCTAGCACCTACCAGCAGGCAGGGCGGGTGGGAAGGCGATCAGAAAAATCATTGGCGGTTCTCATCGCAAAGAGCCAGCCTCTGGATCAATTCATCGTCGAAAACCCGGACTATTTCTTTGGACGATCTCCCGAGCATGGTTTGATCAACCCGGATAACCTCCTCATCCTCCTGAGCCATATTCAGTGCGCCGCATTCGAGCTTCCCTTCAGGGACGGAGAACGTTTCGGGCGTGAAGATTTGAATGAGATGTTGAAGTACCTGGAAGAGAAGGGAGCACTTCATCATGTCGATCAAAATTGGCATTGGACGCAGGACGCCTATCCCGCGGAAAAGGTCAGCCTCCGATCCGCCTCAGAAGAAAACTTTGTGGTGGTTGATACCACGAAGAAGAAGGAAGAGGTGATTGCAGAGGTCGACTTTACCGGGGCCCATACCACGCTTTATGAGGGGGCGGTCTATCTCTGTGAATCAGAGCTCTATACGGTGGGGAAGCTCGATTACCGCAATCGCAGAGCTTATGTCAAGAAAACCGAAGGGGACTACTATACCGATGCGATTGACTATACCGACGTCTCCATCTTGGAGGGGTTTGAGAGAAAGCAGGGAGAGGGTTCGATCTTTGAGCATGGTGAGGTGAAAATAGCCACCCGAGTGGTGGGATATAAGAAGATCAAATTTTATACACTGGAAAATTTAGGTTATGGAAAGATCGAACTTCCGGATCTTCAGTTCCATACCACCTCCTACTGGATTACCTTTAGGAAAAGTCTGGTGGAACGACTTCCTTACCCCCGCCTGGACGTGATCGACGGAGTGTTAGGACTCGGCTATGCCCTTCATTCCGTGTCAGCCCTTCACCTGATGTGCGACCCCCACGACCTCGACCGCTGTATTGGAGATCGAGGAGCGAAATGGTTCCTGAGACTTTCGAGGGATTCAAAAGGGATTTATTCCTCCTTCAGCGCCCCGAATGAAATTCCTCTGGAGGGGATGGACCCCTTTGAACCGACGCTCTTCCTGTATGATAACTATCCGGGGGGAATGGGCTTCAGCCCTCAGCTGTTCGATGACACGCGGATGCTTCTTGAGAAAACGGCGAAGCTCATTTCCAGGTGCGAATGCCGCTACGGCTGTCCGTCCTGCGTAGGGCCTACGAAGGAGGTCGGTGAAAAATCAAAGGAAGTGGCGCTGGGGTTGCTAACAGAAATTTTGAAATAAGGGTTCTAGTGTACTGCGTCAGAAGTCCCTTTACTTTGAATGTCATTCCGGGCTTGACCAAGCTTGCCCCGCGCTTGACACGGGGGAATCCAATGATTTCAACTGGATTCCTGCTTTTGCAGGAATGACAACTTCTGAACTTATGTAAAGAAGTGTTGGACGCACTACACTAGTAATAACGATACGGAGGTAGAAAAGTTTTTTATTGA
>DASPPQ010000113.1:0-13996 GCA_035625415.1 Thermodesulfobacteriota bacterium | reverse complement strand
GAGGTTGAAAGGAATCGCCTTCCGCGGAAAGAAACGCCGGGAGATCGCCGATCCCACTTCTCTGAAAGGGTTATCTCAGGAGTTCAGGGACCGAGTCAAACACAATGAGATCGTTCACATGTATAAGAAATATGGAACCCCTATGCTGGTCTCCATTATGAACACCATTGGCGCCTTTCCTACCCAATATTGGGCCAAAGGGACATTGGAGGGATGGGAGGGGATCAGCGCAGAGAGCCTGATGGAGCGGTGTCAGGTCAGCTCGATCGCCTGCCCTCATTGCTTCATGGCCTGTGGAAAGATCTCCAAAGTGAAACAAGGCAGGCACAAAGGCCTTTGCATCATGGGACCGGAGTATGAAACCATCTACGCCTTCGGTGGACTTTGCATGGTGAGGTCCATCGAGGAAATCATCTACCTCAATGATCTATGCGACCGTCTGGGAATGGATACGATTACGGCGGGGAATCTAGCAGCCTTTGCCATCGAGGCGTCAAAAAGAAAGAAGATTAAAGAAAACCTCGGCTATGGAGACGTGGACGGCATTGCGAAGACCTTGATAAAAGTAGCCTATCGGAGAGGGATAGGGCGCATCCTGTCAGAGGGAGTCCGTCGTGCCGCAGAGGTTTGGGGGATGGAGGAGACGGCGATTCATGTGAAAGGCCTGGAGCCCGCGGGTTTTGATCCGAGGGTGCTGAAGGGCATGGGGCTTGCTTATGCCACGTCGGATCGAGGGGCGTGCCACCTGAGGGCGACCTTTTATAAATCTGAGCTCTCCGGCCAGATTGCCCCTGATCGGGTGAAAGGGAAGGCCGCTCTTTTTGTTGATTACGAAGACAAGATGACCCTTTTCGATGCCCTGATCCTCTGTCGGTTTTATCGGGACTTAATCACCTGGGAGGATCTTCAGGAGATTATTAAATCTGCTTGTAACCTCTCGCTCAAGAAGAAAGAACTGAAAGCCATGGCCTCCGGGATCATCCATCTCGCCCGAGCTTTTAATCAGAGAGAAGGGGTAACTCAAAAAGAGGACAAATTGCCTCGCCGTTTCTTTCGAGAGGTCCTCCAAGAAACAGGCAAGACCATCCAGCCCCGGGACATGGAGGTCATGTTGAAAGAATATTACGCGTTGAGAGGGTGGAATCGGTAAACGGAAGATTCAAAGCTCAAATGCCAAAGTTCAAATTTCAAATTTCACATAACTGCTCACTGTCAGGCCTGGAGCGAGTTCGTAAGAACGCTTTGCTCTTGATGCCGGAGAATGATAGACTGCATAGAAATTAGGATCAGGGTATGCATCTGACGAGTTTAAAGGCCAAGATTCTTCTCAGCGTCATCCTCGCGGTGGTGGTGATCGAGGGCATCTTTCTCTATCTCAATATCAGATCTCTTTCGCAGCAAATGATCGAAAAGACCGAGGAGGAGGCCTTCAACCTGAGCGAGACCATCCGTTTGAGCATTCGCAACGCAATGATCATGGACCGGAGAGACGAATACCAAAGAATCATCGATGACGTCGCCCAGCGAAAGGGAATTAGCGAGGTCAGAATTTTTAACAAACAGGGCGAGATCACGGTCTCGTCTGACCGAGACAAGGTCGGGACCGTCGTCGACAAGAAAGCCGAGGCCTGCTATGGATGTCACCGAGAGGGGGAGGCAAAGGTCCTTCTTCCCTCGGACAGTAAGACGCGCGTCTATCACACTGAGAAAGGAAGCCTTCTGGGACTGATTAACCCAATCTATAATGAATCTTCGTGCTACTCCTGCCATCCCAAGACCACGAATGTTTTGGGTGTCCTGGACACCACGATCAGCCTCGAAGATTTTCAAAAAGAAAGAGCCCAAATTTACAAACAGATGCTCATCTCGGGAGTCATTAGCGTTATCCTTCTGAGTTTACTGTTGAGTCTGTTTCTCACCCGGTTTGTGAACCGGCCCATCCGTAGACTTTTGGCTGCTACCAAAACAGCCGCCCATGGAAATTTGGATCAGGCCGTATCCATCCGGTCCCATGACGAGCTTGGAGAACTTTCCGGATCCTTTAACAATATGATTTCGGAGTTGAAACGCTCCCGCGATGCGATTGAAGAATGGACGCAAACCCTTGAGCATCGCGTTCAGGAGAGGACTCAGGAGCTTCAACAGGTCCAGGACCAACTGATCCGAGCGGGGAAAATGGCGGCTCTTGGCGAGCTGGCAGCCGGGGTCGCACACGAGATCAATAATCCCCTCACCGGAGTCCTGACCTTCAGCTCCCTGATGCTTAAAAAGGTCGATGAGAACCACCCTTGGAAGAAAGATTTGGAGAATATCGTCCTACAGACCACCCGATGCCGGAACATTGTAAAGGGACTTCTCGACTTCGCTCGTCAAAGAAAGCCCGATATGAAAGATTGGGATATCCATACGCTGATCGACCGAACCGTCACCCTTGTTGAAAATCAGGCTCGTTTCCAAAATATCAAAATTGTCAAAGAATTCAAGAAAGATATCGGGATGCTTTTCGTGGACGGAGACCAAATCCAGCAGGTCTTTATGAACATCATCATTAACGCTGCTGACGCCATGGCGGGAGACGGCGGAACCCTTACCATCAAGACAAACATCAAAAATGGAATGGCACAGGTCTCTTTCACCGATTCAGGGTGCGGCATTGCGAAAGAACACCTTTCCAAACTCTTCGATCCTTTCTTTACCACCAAGGAAACCGGTAAAGGAACGGGGTTAGGGTTGGCGATCAGTTATGGAATTATTCAAAGCCACGGTGGAGATATTGGAGTGGAAAGCGAGGTGGGAAAGGGGTCCACTTTCCGGATCAGAATTCCCATAGAAAAAAAGAATGGGGAGTTCGGGGAATCGGGGGAAAAACCGCCAGTAAAGTAGAAAAACCGGGCTGCCTCGTTTAGCTTAAGTCGATTTTGTAGCTATCCTCTTTATCGTAGACCTGAGGACTGTATTCGATTAGAATGGTGTCTTCCAGTCCGTAGAACAGGTGACCACAATAGGGGTTGACTCTTATTTTATCTCCTTTTTCAAGAATCTTTTCTTCCTTCTGAAGAGTGTCCGTGTCGAGAAACGAAGCTTTGATCTTTCCTCGAAAGATATAGAAGATCTCTTCCTTCTTCTTATGGTAATGGCTCCCCCTTGAGAACCCTTTTCTGATCTCAAAAGCAGCTAAATGTCGCATCGCTTCCTGATAGGCAACCTGAACGAACTCGCCCCGTTCCTCCTCCCACCTCTTTGCTCCCGGGATTTCTTTTGTGTTGGGCAGTTTTTCGACGGTTATTTTATTCATCTTTTCTGGGTTTCGACTCTTCGGGAATGATACTCAGATTCAGTTTCTCCGTTTGCCGTATGACCGTCAGCGTCGTCTTCACGCCCACTCTCTCTTCCGTTAACATCCTGTGCAAATCGTCGATGCCAGTAACGGGCTGGCTATCAAAACCGACAATGATATCCCCCACGGAAAGACCGGCCCTTTGTGCCGCGCCCTTCTCTTCTACGGATACCACCAGGATGCCACTTTCAACGGGCAGACGATAGAATCGCACGATGCGGCGGAGCAACGGGACATTCTGGCCTCCGAGCCCGATATAGCTTCGTCTTATCTTACCCTCTTTGATGAGCTGCCCCGTGACAAATTTGGCCGTATTAGCCCCAATGGCAAAGCAGATCCCTTGCGCCGCAAGGATCATAGCGGTATTCACACCGACAACCTCTCCCTGCGACGTGACGAGAGGTCCTCCCGAATTTCCAGGGTTCAGGGCGGCATCGGTCTGGATAATGTTATCTATCAGGCGACCGGATATGGACCTCAGGGAGCGTCCGAGCGCACTGACGACTCCGGAGGTAACCGTGCACTGGAAGCCGTAAGGGTTGCCAATCGCAATCACCAACTGGCCTACCCTTATTTTTTCCGAGTCCCCTAAGGATGCAGCCACGAAATTTGAACCGTTGATCCTTACCACAGCAAGATCCGTATCCGGATCCTCCCCTACCATGTCTCCTTCAAAACGGCGGCCATCCGGCAGGGTCACTACAATTTTATCGGCTTGATGCACGACGTGACTATTGGTCAATACGAAACCATCCGGCGTGAAGATAAAACCCGACCCTGTGCCCCGCAACTCTTCGGACGGGCGGTACCGAGTGCCCTGTTTCCCTCGCGGATTGGTCCGGACATCAAGATTCACGACCGATGGACTCACTCTCTCCGCTGCATTGATGACTGCCCGCGAATAGGCGTCCAGAAGACCATCGTCCAGAGGGCGGACGGCATCAATAGTTCGGGCCTCTCCTCCCCTGACGGTTTCATTTGATAATAGTCGAAGTACCTTTTTGGCCATTCGCCTGTCTCCTCTATTGAACTTCCTCCATATCGGGTAGATTTGATTCCTTCAATAATTTAATCATTCGAAGCTATCTTTTCAAACAAATTCCCTGCTTCAAGAAGATACCGAAAAAAAGACATGGGTTGATTATCCAGGTTCTTTCAATTATGATGCCTTATAAGTAAGGAAATATATGAGAGAGTACACAGACAAACACGCGCGTTCGGGAATCGATACCACGCTTCCAAAACTCGAATGTTTCAAAAATCAGTTTAAAAACTACGAGATTACGGTTTCCGTCCCAGAGTTTACGTCTGTCTGCCCTCGGACAGGACTCCCGGATTTCGGAACGATCACGATCCGATACACTCCTGATCGATGGTGCGTAGAATTAAAGTCTCTAAAAACGTACATCCTCGCTTACCGAAACTTAGGAATCTTTTACGAAAACGCGGTCAACCGAATCCTCAGGGATTTCGTCAAGGCCTCCAAACCCATTCAGGTGGTTGTGACGGGTGAATTTAATGTCCGCGGAGGCATGAAAAGTATGATCGAAGCCTCTTATCCTCCAAAAAGAGGACGAAAAAAAGGTTAACCCCGTTAGAAAGTTTTCTACTTTCTATTGGGAGGCTGATACGGGACATTAAACGGTCTGTGTTCGCTCCTTTTAGAGATAAATCTCTAACGGGCCTCGCTGGAAAAGGAATAGTTTTCATACCCGCCTGCTTGCCCTGCACCACATGGTGTACAGGGCAAGCAGCGGAGCTTTCTAACGGGGCAAACGATGACAGAAACTAGAAAGGTTCTTTTTCTTTGCACTGGAAATTCTGTCAGGAGCCAGATGGCCGAGGGTTTGTTAAATGCTCCCGGCTCAGGACAGTGGAAGGCCCAGAGCGCAGGAGTTATTTCATCCTATGTCCATCCCCTGGCAATCCAAGTAATGGAAGAAATAGGAATGGATATCTCCAAGAAAACCTCAAAATTCGTGGGTCGATTCATCAACGAGAAATTTGACTATGTCATCACGCTTTGCGATCACGCAGCCGAATTCTGTCCTACCTTCGGCGGCCAGAGCAGACGACTTCATTGACCCTTTGAAGATCCTGCGGGGGCCGATGGAACCACTGAGGAGAGATTGGCAGTATTTGGAAGGATCAGAGATGGAATTAAGAGAAAGATCGAGGAATTCTTGAAGTCCCAATCCTCTGAAGTCCCCGACGCGATTGCTTCATTCAAATTTTAGGCTTCAGCCTTTTTCAGCAGCCTCTCCCAAGTTCTTTCGACGTTTCCTTGAATCACATCGATTTCCGAGTCGGTCAAGTGGCTGAACCGTCCCTGAAGTTTCAGATACTCTTTTACGGGGACAGCATGAGATTCCTCTTGAAGGGTATAGGATACCCCATTCTCGATTTCATAAAGAGGAAAGACCCTTGACCGAACGGCCAGCCTTGAAATCTTAACAGTGAGCTCTGAAGGTATCCTCCACCCCGGAGAACAGGGAGAGAGGAGATGGATGAATCGGGTTCCCCGGATGCTCCTTGCCTTCTCCACCTTTCTGAGCAGGTCTTCCGGATAGGCAATCGTAGCCGTCGCCGCATAAGGGATCTGATGATCGGCCATGATGGCCATGATGTCTTTCTTCGGGTTTTCTTTGGGCCTCATGACCGGAGTGGTCGTTGTCCAAGCGAACATGGGTGTGGCCGAGCTTCGCTGTGTGCCCGTGTTCATATAACCTTCATTATCGTTACAGATATAAATGAAGTCTTCGTTTCGCTCGGCTGCCCCCGAGAGGGCCTGAAGCCCGATATCGAAAGTCCCTCCATCCCCTGCCCAAACCGCAACAACCGTCTCTTGATCACCCCGAACATCCAAAGCCGCTCTGACACCTGAGGCAGTTGCTCCACCCGTGACAAAGCCAGCATGAATCACCGGAATTCGGAAACTCGAATAGGGCCAAAATCCTGGGATGATAGACCAGCAAGAGGCAGGAAAGACCATGACGGTCTTCTCTCCCAGGGCTTTCAATGTAAGCCGCATACTCACCGCTGCTCCACATCCAGCGCAGGCGAGATGGCCATGACCAAGGTGTTCACTAGAAGGTATTTCTATTCTCCTCATCGGACCTCCTTGAGTCCCTCAAAACATCCCCTCCCCTGGCGGGAAGGGAGAAAGGGGAGGGGGGAACCAAATTCCTTCTTGTCACCCCCACCCGCACCCTCCCCCATCAAAGGGGGAGGGGTTAGGCGCGGAAATTTCAAATGTGTTTGTTTAGATTTTGAACTTTGGCATTCATTTGACATTTGGATTTTGAAATGTGAACTTGATATCTCTGGACTCCATACTTTATTTCTTCAGTCCCAACCACAAAATCTCCTCTTCAGGCCGGGGATGGTCCACGGTGTATTGGATCGCTTCTTCGATCAGCTCCAGGGCGATGTCTCTTCCGCCCAGTCCTGAAACGAATCCAAAAATTTGAGGCCTCTTCTCTTTCGAATAGAGGGAGGCTCTCAATTCTTGTGCAAAGATGCCCCCGACCCCCGCCGAAAGATTTCTATCGATGACCGCTACCTTCTCGGCTCCTTTGATTTCTTTGTAAATTTCTTCAATGGGGAAGGGTCGGAATCTCTTAATCTTTAACCCGGCAACATCATATCCTTTTCCAATCAGTTTCTCGACAACGATCCTCGAGGTCCCGGTCACCGTGCCAGAGGTCATCAGAAGAGTTTCCGCTTCCTCTTTTCCATATCTTTCAATCGCACCATAACCGCGACCGAACCGGGATCTGAAATCATCGTCCACCTTTTTGGCGACCTCCGGAACCTGTTCCATCGCCTTTTGAATTTTGTACCGAAACTCTAAAAAGTGGTCCGGCGTGGCGATCGTTGAAAAAGCCACAGGTTCCTGGGTATCGATGGGGTATTCCGGGCAGTAGGGTGGCAGGAACCCATCCACCTCTTCTCCGGTGGGAATCTCTACTGCCTCGGAGGTATGGGAGAGGACGTAAGCATCGAGGACGACCATCACAGGAAGCTTGACCGATTCTGCAATGCGATATGCCTGCACAACGGTATCGAGGACTTCTTGGTTATGTTCGCAGTAGAGTTGAACCCAACCCGTATCCCGCTGAGAAAGGGAGTCACTCTGATCACTCCAGATATTCCACGGTGGGGCAATGGCTCGATTCACGTTCACCAGCACGATAGGAAGGCGGGCCCCGGAGGCCCAGTGGAGCATTTCATGCATATAGGCCAATCCATGGGAAGACGTTGCCGTAAAGCATCTCACTCCTCCGGTGGAAGCTCCAATCAAAGCAGCCATGGCAGAATGTTCTGACTCCACCTTTAAGAAGACCGTCTTCATGCGGCCGCTTGCCGTGAGCTCGGACAGTTCTTCAACAATCGTTGTCTGCGGGGTGATCGGATAGGCCGAGATGACGTCGACACGGCTCAGGATCACCCCATAAGCCACCGCTTGATTTCCTGTGATGACCTTTTTCATCTCGCTTCCTCTTCTAATGAAATGGCCCCTCGGGGACATTCTGAAAAGCAGATGCCACATCCTTTACAAAAATCGTAATCCATCTGATGGGAGAAAACCCCTTCTGCTTTGATGATGGAGGCATCGGGACAGAACACATAGCAGTTCTCACATCGATTGCAGGTCCCGCAGCTGAAACATCTCTCCGCCTCCTCTAACGCGCTGCCTTCTGTGTAGCCGGAGGTCACCTCTCCAAACCCTTTGATCCTTTTCTTAGCCACACCTTTAGATTCCTTCCGCCTTTCCAAAGGCTCGAAGTAGTCCGTGTTCAATTCGTTAAAGGTGACGACATGGGGATTCATTCGCCTCTCCTCAGGATGGAGATATCTGAAGATCGAGATCGATGGACCATCTCCTATGAGAATTTGACGTATTGCCTCTTCCGGATTTTTACCGTTTAAATAACAATCAATAGCCAGGGCAGCCCTCTTGCCCGAGCCAATGGCATGGGCCACGGTTCGTTGGTTTGAAGTGAGATCCCCTCCTGCAAAGATTCCTTTGATGTCTGTGCTTCCATCTCGCTGCGTGAGAACAATCCCCTCTCTCTTCTCCATTCCCTTTGGAAGAAAAGAGACCCCAGCCTCTTCTCCTGCTGCAATGATGACACTGTCCACTTCGAAGAAAAAATTGGAATTTGGAATTGGGACAGGCCTTCTCCGGCTACTCTCATCCTTATCTCCCAGCTCTATTCGCAAACACTCTAAACGTCGAAGGCCGTCTTTTTGTTGAATATGGATGGGATTGACTAGATATCTTATCTTCACTCCTTCTTCAACGGCCTCGACCATCTCCTCTCCAAAGGCAGGCATCTCCTCCTTTGAACGACGGTAAAGAATCGTCGCCTTCTTCCCCAGTCGGATGACGGATCGCGCCACATCGATGGCGGTATTTCCCCCGCCGATAATCGCAACCTTATCCCCTAACATCACTTTCTTACTTAGGTTGATCTTTTTCAGGAGATCAAGACCACTAAAGACACCCCTTCCTTTCTCGCCGGGGATATGAAGGCTTCTGCTTTGATGGGCTCCAGTGGCAATAAAGACGGCTTGATAATCCTTTAGGCCTTCTAACTTTAGATTTTCACCAAATGGCATTCCCGTTCGAATCTCCACACCCAATTTCTCAATATTTGAAATCTCCCTGTCCAAAACATCCTTTGGCAATCGATAGGAAGGAATTCCTGCCCTCAGCATACCCCCTGCTAAGGAGGAAGTTTCGAAGACGGTGACATCATAACGAAGCTTCGTCAGATGGTAAGCACAACTCATCCCGGCAGGTCCGGATCCGATAACAGCAATCTTTCCCTTCCTTACTCCTGGTTGCTTTTCTATTTTCCTATTCAGAGTTGAAGCAAAATCTGACACAAACCTCTCCAGGGCATGGATGGCGATCGGTTCATCATAGTCCCTGCGATTGCATTTCGACTCGCAAGGATGAAAACAGACTCTGCCGCAGATACCCGGAAAAGGGTTCTCCTCCTTGATCAGATTCCAGGCCCCTCCAAAATCTCCGTCCGCTATCTTCTGGATAAATCCAACAATATCATTTCCCACCGGACAGGCTGTGCTGCAAGGAGAGGTCTTGTCCTCGTAAAAAGGACGCTGCGCCCTCCATGCCCCCGTCTTATTCCAGTCCATATGTCCAAAAGAAACGGAGATCGTCGGCATCTGAGAGGCGCCCTTAAAAGTAAGCTGATTCGTCATTTCAGAAATCCTATGAATCCTAGTTGATTTCGCAAAGGGCACAGAGGAGAGGGCAAAGTGTTCAAAATCCCAAATCAAAAATTCCAAATCCCAAATAAGCTCCAAACTCCAATCTCAAATGACCAAAACGATTTCGTTTCGAATTTGGGTGATTGGAATTTATTTGGAATTTCGTGCTTGGGATTTGGTGCTCCCATATGTTTGCACCTGTTTACATACTTTAAAACCTTACCTCTTGATAGGCTTCTCTTGCAGCCTTTGCGTTCTCGTCCTTCTTCCCTGAAAGCTCTTCACGAATGGCCAATGCAATCGAATCGATTCCTACAAGACCAGTTACCTTTGAAAAGGCTCCCAGGATGGCAGTATTGACAATCGGGTTTGTTCGTGAGCCTAAGCCATGCCGGATGGCAATCGAGGTGGCATCCACCGTGGCTGTCCGAAAACCCTTCAGGCCAGGAAATACCTCAGGGGGCTGGTGTGAATTAATGAGGATCCACCCATTTTGTTTCAGCCCGGCTGTTACATCAACTGCCCCAACCAGCGTTGGATCAAGGACAACAACATGATCGGGTTCATAAATATTGACCCTCAAATGAATGCGTTGCCGGTCCACCCTCAGGAAGGCCATGACAGGGGCTCCTCGCCTTTCGACTCCAAAGGCGGGGAAGGACTGGACATAGAGAGTTTCATGGAAAAAGGCAACGGCAAGCACTTTGGATGCCACCACCGCTCCCTGACCGCCTCTTCCATGGAATCGAATCTCAATCATAGGGCTTATTCCACGTGTCCGTGTCCCTGCCTCGATGAGCCATCGGCGAGGCGGGCGTGATCCGTGTCCGAAACTTAAATTTCGAAGGAAGATTTCAATCGAATTATAAGATTTATTTCAACATATTAACAGAGGGCACTGAACAACTACCTTTTCGTCACCCTGAACTTGGTTCAGGGCCTCAGAAATGTTTTCATAATTAGTGTCTCTCCATAAATTCAGTCCTTTCGTTATGCCGGACTCGATCCGGCATCCAGAGGCCTTTGAAAAGACTGGATTCCGGCTTTCGCCGGAATGACACCCTTTATGAAAACCGTAGTCCATGGACAGACGCTAATTAGATGCTCAAACAAATTCAGCATTACCATTTCTGTTATCTCTCCCTTTTTAAGAAGTCTATTAAAAGTCCGCTTTCGGCATTTGCGCTTTCAAGGGTTTGAGATGACACGTCTCGTTCATCAGCGATAGAATGTATTTCCCTTTCCTGTATTGAATCAGGTTAATGGCCGTCGTATCTTGAGTGATCTGCCAGAAATGGGAGTTGTCCAGACCGAGGATGGCACAAATCAAGACTTTGCAGATGACCCGGTGGGTCACGAGAACAACGGTCTTTCCAGGATAGTTTCGGATCAGATTTTCCAGTGCAGCCGTTGCCCTCGCTCTGACATCATCCAAACCTTCCCCTCCCGGAAGTCTTACCAGATGGGGCGTCTCCACCCATTGCCGATATGTCTTACTGTCGCTCTCCCGAATCTCCTGATGCGGACGTCCTTCCCAATTTCCAAAGCTCATGTCGAGGATTCCTGAAAGAGGTTGAACCTTCAGATTCTGAAATTCGGCGACCTTCTCAGCGGTCTGCCAGGCCCGGGACAGGGGACTTGAGAAGATTCCGTGGATTTCTATCCCCTTGAAATATTGCCCAACCAGCTCAGCTTGTTTGAGACCGGTTTCATCCAGGGGGACGTCCGTTCTCCCCCGAAAGATCTCTTCCTTATTCCACGCGGTTTGTCCGTGACGGACAAGGTAGATGGAAGTCATACGATCGGATTATTACCCATGTGGAAGAAATTCTCAAAAAAAAGTTCGCCTCAAAACTCTCCATGACGTTACAGTAAGAGGAAGATTAGCGAGGAGTACTTCCGAGACTGTCGAAAAATCCTTCAGTATAGTTAATGCCCCATTTTTTGGGGTCTCACGACCCTTCATAATTATGAGATCGTTGATTGTGGCGCATTCTGTGAAGCCATTTTTCTCTGCATCTCACCCAAGAATCTGCTTGGGGACTTTTTCGACAGTCTCTCCTCTACTCGTGATTTTTGAAAATCCCCCTTCCATTTTTTCGACAGTCTCATTGGTAATCGCCAACTCCCAGGTCATCTTCCAATTGAAGATAGGTGTAATCCTTTCCATCAGTTCTAAGTTTTCTCTCAGCCTGTTTATTCAAAATAAAGAATCTCCCCTTGCCCCCGTTACCAAATAGGGTAGGAAGAATTAGAAAGATGTTTTCTATGGAGAGGAAGTTTCTTGTTCTAAATATTCGATAGAAGGTAGGCCAAATTATCCAGAACCGTTGTGAAGAAGACATCCTTCACCACATATCCTTCAGGAACCATAATTTGCGCTGGGGCAAAGTTAAGAATTCCCCTCACCTCTGCCTCTACCAATAGATCAGCAACGGCTTGAGCCTCTGAAGCGGGGGTTGTAATGAGCCCGATTTGAATCTTCCTCTCCTTAGCCACTTCTTTCATCCGGCTGATGTGAAGGACTTCGACAGGCTTGGCCAACTTTTCCGAAACCCTTCCAATCACTTTTGTAGGATCAATATCGAATGCTGCAACAATCTTATAATTCTGCTTTAGAAAATCCTTATAGCCCAGAAGGGAGGAACCCAAATCCCCAACGCCGATTACTGCAATTCTCCACTCTTTGTTTAATCTCAATACCCGTTTAATCTCATAGAGAAGTTCTTTCACATTATAACCTACACCACGAACCCCAAATTCACCGAAATAGGACAGGTCTTTTCTCACCTGATCAGATTTTCCGAGGCATTTGGCGGCCAGTTGGGCAGAGGAAACTACCTTCTTCCCTCTCCCTTCCATTTCTTCTAAGCCTCTAGAATATCTGGATAATCTTCTAATTGCTTGCTCAGATATTTTGGAATGCGTCAATCTCTGACTCCCTCAAAAACTTGAGAGAATATTTATTAAATTCTTTTCATTCTGTCAAGTTCGTTTGCCTTTTTCCGTAAATCTAAATTGATGGGTCAGTGTGCCAAATGCAGACTGCTTCCTGAACTCTTGTTTTTGGAGTTTCCCCAAAGAATACCAAATTTCTAAGGCAAATTTCGGCATAAAACTGAAGCTATTTTCAAAAGGCAATTATCTCCTTGACTGGAAAGGAGCAAAGGAGTACTTTACAAATGGACAGAGCATGTTTAACGTCCGCGGAAAGATAAACGCATGAAAAGAGGATTTGCCTTTAAGGCTTGGGTGTATTTCCTTTGTGTGTCCTTTTTGCTTCTGGCAAACGGATTTCATACCATGATTGCAGAGGCCAAGGAAATGGGCCGTCCCCTAGGCGAGATGGTTTCAAGGGGAGAAGTGAAGTTTGAATCGAGGAAATCGGTGTGGAAGAATGTGGAACTCTCCCAATTTCCAATTTTTCCGGGAGTGAGAATAAAGACTGAAAAAGGCGCCTCTCTGATCACGTTAGAAGGTAATCGTCAAATCGAGGTAGGGGAAAACAGCCTCCTCTCATTCGATCAAAACGATCAGATGCATCTTACTCAGGGTACCATCAATTTCAGACTTCCTTCCACAGCGGAGTTGAGTTTCAAGGTGGCGGATTTAACGGTGATCCAATCGAAATCCCTTCAGGCTTCCAAAAACCCTTCGGCTGTTTCTCCCGAGAACGAAGCGACGATCGGATCCATCTTGGTGCATTCCAACGGGGCGGTCACCGTCAAGAGTCTCCGGGGTTCCCTATCCGTTTTAAACCAGGAGCGTGTTGTCCTGGCTTCACTTTCCTCCAAAGACACGGTGACCCTTCCTTCCGTCAGCGTGAAAGCGCGTCAAGAAGTGATGGTGGCGCAGACAGGCAAGAAAAGCAATGCCTCTGACCCCGAATCCTCGAAATTCTTGGGGATTGAAACGTGGGTATGGCTGGCGATTGGTAGTGCAGTAGTAGCAGCCACAACTATCACCGTCGCCCAAGTAGCAGAGGGAGGTGGAGGAGGGGGTGGAGCAGCGGCACCGGTCTGCCCTTGATTAGCAGCGTTCCTTAAAAATGATTGAAACACAGCCATTCAGGGCATGAAGTGCTGATCTTGCCCTTTGTTCCTAAAGCTATTGGATAACCTATTTAAGCAGCTTACAGGATTTCATTGCTTTTTTATTTGTTTCCTTTGGTAATCATCAACTCTCAGATCATCTCCCCATTGCAGAGTTGTGAACTTCGCAACCTCTTTTCTTGCGGACTCCTTCCGAGACTGTCGAAAAACGCTCCAGCATAGTTAATGGGTGATTTTCGGGGGTCTCAGGACCCCTCGCAATTATGAGATCGTTGATTGTGGTGCATTCTGTGAGGTCATTTTTTTTCTGCATCTCACCCAAGAATCTGCCTGGGGACTTTTTCGACAGTCTCTCCTGTAATCG
>DASPPQ010000112.1:0-58281 GCA_035625415.1 Thermodesulfobacteriota bacterium | reverse complement strand
CCGCACTAAACCCTTTCTTCTTCATCCTGACCCCCTATATTTATTCTCAGTCCTATTCTAACTCATCCCCTGGACCGATTTTCGGGGGGCAGGTCAAACGGACGGGGAAAAGTGCGCTATAGGAAACAGGATGTTATCGATTATATCAATTCAAGAGTGGAAAGAGAGGAGGTGATAGAGGATGCCGGTCAACAGAAGGAAAGACACGGGAAAATGGGGGTATCGTCATTGGTATCGTGGGAAGAATTACAGAAAACACGCGTGGAGCACACGGGAGGAGGGGGTCGAAGCTTATCAGGAGTTCCTAGATAGACTTAAAAGAGAGATCCCGATCGTCGATTCGAACATTCCTTTAGTCGAGGCTATAAATCAATTCTTGCTGTACTCGGCAAGGGTGGGAAAATCTGAGTGGAGATTAAGAGGGCTTAGGTGTAATTTTGGGAGCTTCATCATTCCTTTCTTTGGGGAGGGTCGAAGGTTGAAGGATGTGAATCACCTGCAGATCGAATCGTTCATTGACGAGCAGTCGAAGAGGCGGATTAGTAAGAACACAATTAATCATTATGTGACGGACCTAAACGCGCTGTTTAACTGGGCTGTGAAAGAAGAAATCCTATCAGCGAATCCTATGAGGAAGGTAAATCGGAAGAGAGTGAGACCGGATAAAGTGATCAAGGAGGGTTTCACGGTGGACGAAATAAGGAGATGTGAATCTGCTCTGGAGGGTGAAGAGCTACTTTTTTTCAGGTTTCTGAAGTTAACAGGGGCGAGGTTATCGGAGGCTTTGGGCGCAAGGTGGGAGGATATTGATTACTCAAATCTTGAAATAATACTGAGAGGTACGAAGACGATGGAGTCTTTGAGGAAGGTTCCAATATGTAGGGGGTTATTTGAGACTCTAAAGGCCCTGGAAGCTCTAAAAACTGATTCTCCATACCTGTTTCACCATAAAGATGGGGAACGGATCCTCCGGAGAGACAAGGTGTTTAAGAAGGTTTTTAGAGCGACAGGGATAAAGATTACAGCTAAGGATTTGAGGGACTACTTTGCTTCTACAATTGCTATGGGAACCGATGAATATACCCCTGATATCGTCACGGTTAGCGAGTTGTTGGGGCACACAAATCTTAACACGACCAAGAGATATCTCTACTCGTTGAAAGAACGGAGAATGAGAGCTGTGAGCATCCTTGATGAGGTTGACGGGATTAGCACGAAGATTAGCACGGGAGAGGGTAATAAAGGTGGGAGTGGGAACCTAACTACTGAAAATAATTGGTGGCGGTGCAGGGATTTGAACCCCGGACACTGCGGATATGAGCCGCATGCTCTGACCGACTGAGCTACACCGCCGAATTATTAAATTTTACCGAATCCCTGATAATTGTCAATATTTTTATCCCTCCCCTTAATCCCCTCCCATCAGGGGAGGGAAGCGGTCCTGTCCTCTGGATTTGCAGAAGCGGCTTTGGGCAAGCAGGCGCCAGAGGGTTCGGCTCGAAACCGAGGGGAGAGAGGTGGCATTGTGTAGAAAAAGGCTTTCATCAAATCCCCCATGCCTGCCGGCGGGCAGGCAACCCTCCTTTGCTAAAGGGGGGGGGAGGGGGGAATTGGCGACTTTTCCCGCCAATGGCAGATTTGAGGGGGAGGTAGCCGTCACGAAAGATTGCCAGAAGATGATAGAAAATGACTTTTTTGTGCGGGTTGTGTTATGATCCTTTCCAATGAACCGGAAGAGTCTGAAAAACACGATCTTTCTTCTGATCTCTCTGGCAATCATTCCTTGCGCACCTGTAGAACCATTTGCTTCACCCCCCCATTTTGATTTCAGTATTCAATCCCATCACCTGACCGTGCAGATCGATCCCTCCCGGCATCTCCTCACAGCAGAGGATCGGCTTGAGATAAATATGAATGGGGAAGGGTTCAAAGTGATTTCACTTCTCCTTAATCCTCAACTGAAAATCACCCGGATCGTTGACCCAAAGACAGGAGAGCCGCTCCATTGGTCTGAGGCCAATTTTTCAGCACATGCCAGGCGATTCGATATCTCTCTTCAAAAGGAAGAAGAGCCTCTGATCCTCTCGATTTCTTACGAAGGTCCTATCTATGATCCTATCGCTAAGGAGAAGGAGCTTCAGTTTGCAAGAGGAGATAGGACCTCCGGACTGATCGGTTCGGAAGGGGCCTATTTGTCATCGGATACGCACTGGTATCCCGATAAGCCCGATTCAATGGCTCTATTCCAGATAGAGGCAGCGATCACGGACCCATTTCGAATCGTCACCCAGGGTGAATTGGTATCTGAGAAGCTCAAAGACGCCACCTGGGGAAGCAAATGGGTGAATGAACTACCGGCTGAGAGCCTCACGCTGATCGCCGGAAAATATTCCGTTAGATCACGGAAGACAAATGGCATCAAGATCTCTACTTATTTTTTCCCCGAGGATGACCGGCTTTCGGAAACATTTCTAAATAGAGCTGAGGAATATTTAAAGATCTATTCAGACCTGTTGGGTCCATACCCTTTCAAGAAGTTCGATATTGTCCAGAACTTTTTCTCAAGCGGCTATGGGATTCCCACCTTCACGCTGCTCGCACCGGAAGCCATCCGGCGGGGCAAAGAATTCCTCAGACCGGGCGCCCTGGATCATGAGATCGTCCACTCCTGGTGGGGGCACTACGTCAGTGAGAGGCCTGGGACAGGGAATTGGGTAGAGGCATTAACCACTTATTGTGCCAACTACTACTATAGAGAGCTGAAAATTGGGAAGGAGGCCCCCCGCAAGTACCGACGGGATGTGATGCAGAAGTACGCCATCGAAGTGCCCCCGTCAAAAGATTACCCCCTGAGGAAGTTTGAAGGTAAAGAGACGGAGTTAGACGCGCAGATCGGCTACGGAAAAGGTTCCATGGTCTTTCATATGCTCAGAAGGACCGTCGGAAAAGACCTGTTCTTCGCGACCCTGAGGCAATTTGCGATGCAATATGGGGGGAAGCAGGCAAGCTGGGAGGATATTAGGAAGATCTTCGAAGAGGCGACCGGTAAGCGGTTGAATCACTTCTTCTCTGAATGGTTAGACAGGCCCGGCGGGCCTCAGCTAAAGCTGGAGAATGTTAAGACTCATACCGCCCCCAACGGCTTCATCGTTTCAGGGGAGGCGGTTCAGGAAGGAGATATATACGAGCTTCCTGTCCTGCTCGAAGTCGACGATGGCCTGGGAAAGAAACGCCTCATTCTGGACGTTTCGAAGAGAAGAACCTCTTTTTCTATAGAAGTTCCCGGGATGCCGTTGAAACTTACTCTGGACCCTGACGATCATCTCTTTCGAAGGTTGTATCCGGAGGAGATTATCCCCGGATTGAATGCCCTGTTGCAAGACCCTGAGAAAATCATTGTTATCTCGGATCAGGGAGACGAGGAGAGTCGTAAGATCTATCTTGAACTGGCCAAAGGGGTAAAGGAGCGAAAGGGCGGAGAGATTCTATCGGCCAAAGAAGTGACCGAAGAGAAACTTAGAAATTCTTCCGTGATGCTTTTGGGAGAGAGCTGGAAAACTCCCATTCTCTCTAGACTCATTTCACATCCTCCAAAGCCCTTTGATCACAAAGAAGGTACATTCTCGATGAAGGGAGAAAGGGTGGATGAAGGAGACGAATCCCTCCTGCTCAGCTTTTCGAGGCCTCTTCATCCCGGAAAATGGGTGACTGTTTACTTTGGACGGTCTGCCAGTGCTCTTTCCCGAGCCCGGTACGTCTTCTTCTATGGCTGGGATAGCTATGTTCTCTTCAAGGACGGAAGGCCTGCAGAGCGGGGGAGTTTTCCTCCAAGAGGCTCCTTTGCCTCCCATAACTTCCTGTCCAAAGATGATTTCGTTAAAATAGATCCACAGAGGCTAAAGGAGCACGTTTCCTATTTATCCTCGCCCGAATTGACCGGACGATTTCCGGGAACCCCAGGTTATCGAAAAGCCCAGACCTACCTGATCAAGGAGCTGGAAGGGATGGGGTTGACTCCCTTCACTCAACCTTTCTCCATTACCGTAAAAGATATCAAGGAGTCCACATTGATCTTAAAGACGCCCAACAGAGAAGAAAAGCTCAAAGCCGTCCCATTCCTTTTCTCTGAAAAAGGAAAATGGAGAGGTCCCTTCGTATTATTGAGCGAGGATAAGATCGATGAAACGGACAACCTCTCCGGCAAAGGGACGATGGTATTTCTGGATCTCAGTAGAGAGTTTCGGTATGAACAGCTTTTGAAAGCGGTAAAGGAACTTCAACGGAGAGGGGCAAAGGCGATTCTTTTTCTTACGAAGGAAGAGGATTTAGATCAATGGGCACCTTATCTTACTTACCCTTCCTATTTCCCTCCGAAATTGGATGAAAAGCTGCGTAAGAAAGAACTTGGAGGGAGTCCTGTCCAGCGTTTGCTCGAGGCTTCAAAAGTGGCGGCAGGGGCCAAGGAGCCGGATTTCTCAATTCGTATTCCAATCCTTTTCGTTCCCTATACCCAAGTAGAAGGGGGGTGGACGAAGGATATTTTTGACCAAAAGGATGTCTCGTTTGAAATCAGCCTTCAGTTCAAAAGAATGAGGTTTAAGGATGCGAATATCGGAGGAATGATTGAGGGCCATGATCCAAATAAGCAGAAGGAGTTTCTGGTAATGGGCGCTCACTATGATCACCTGGGAAAAGATGAAAAGAGCGGGGTGGCCTATTCAGGAGCGGATGATAATGCCTCGGGGGTCGCCGCCCTTTTAGAGATCGGAAGATCTTTGATGAAGAGAAATACAGATTTGAGAAGAAGCGTTGTGTTGCTGTTCTTCGGGGGAGAGGAGTGGGGATTGTTGGGATCCCGTCACTTTGTCAGTCGACCCTTCGTTCCTCTTGCACGGGTAAAGACTATGTTCTCTTTGGATAGCCTCGGCGGATCAACGGAGGAAAGGGAGGTCTTTTTGGTCGGAAGTTCAATCCAACCCTCTCTGGCACAGATAAGCCGGAGATTCCTGGAGCCTTTAGGGATGAAAGAAGGAAAGAATATTGATCAATACGCCTTTGAATTGGGCAGCGATCATTACTCCTTCCATTTAAAGGGGATCCCCGCATTAGATTTTTTTGCGTCCGATTACAAAAAGATCCATACGTCCCGGGATGGTCTGGAATCGATCAATTTTGAGAAGCTTGCCGATGTGACCAAACTGATCTATCTGACCGCTTATGAATTTTTAACAGAGCTGTCAAATCAGACGGGGAGGTAGGGAGAGACACGGAGGCAGGCCGACCTTGACGAGCCCGTGGCTTCGCCCCGAGGCGAGCCTTCGGCGAGGCAGGGTGACGTGGTGATGAGAAGGTAAGGAGATGAGTCATGCGGATCGCCTATTTTGATTGTTTCTCCGGAGCAAGCGGGGATATGATTCTCGGCTCCCTGATCGATGCAGGGCTGAGCCCTCAACGATTGAGAGAGGAGTTGAAAAAGCTTCGAATCCCAACTATCGAATTGAAAGCTAAGAAAGTGTTAAAAGGAGGTCTCGCTGCAACCCGGGTGATCGTAGAAGGAAGAAATGAGAAGAAACCTCATCGCAATCTGAAAGAGATTCTGAGGATTATTGATAGAAGCGGCATAGAGGCCGAAGTCAAGGAGAAGAGCAGGGAGATTTTCAAGCGGATCGCCTCGCTCGAAGGGAAGATCCATCGAAAGCCGGCGGAGGAGGTCCACTTTCACGAATTGGGTGGTCTGGATTCCGTTGTCGACATTGTCGGATCGGTATGGGGGATTCGACAATTGGCGATTGAGGAGATTTATGTCTCAAAAGTGAATGTGGGGGGAGGATTTGTGAAATGCGAACATGGAATCCTTCCAGTCCCCGCCCCTGCGACGCTATCGTTGATGGAAGGAAAACCGATCTATTCATCGGGGGTGGAGAGAGAGCTATTTACGCCTACGGGAGCGGCTATCCTTTCCACCTTAGGCTCTGCATTTGGCCAGATGCCGCCGATTAATGTGGAGCGAGTCGGTCACGGGGCGGGCCGGGACGAGCTCCCCCATCCCAACCTCTTGAGGCTGATCATTGGGACTTCGGTGTCCGCCTCCGGAAGAGAAAGGGTCGCGGTCGTAGAAACGAATATTGATGACATGAACCCTCAATTCTATGACTATGTAATAGATGGACTTCTGGGAATGAAAGTCCTCGAAGTGTTCATTACTCCCATTCTGATGAAGAAGAATCGGCCGGGCCATCTGCTCACCGTGATTTGCCCGTCTGAAAAACTGGCCTCCGTCACAAAATTTCTTCTGAGAGAGACGACCACGATCGGCTTGAGGTGGCATGAAGAGGAGAGGGCAAAGGCCAATAGAGAAATCATATCCCGTCGGACGAAATATGGAAAAATCCGCTACAAATTAGCCCGATGGGAAGGGAAAGTCGTCAACTTTTCTCCGGAGTATGAAGACTGTAAGAGGTTGGCACTGGAAAAGGGAATCCCCCTGAAAGAAATCTTTGAAGAGGCGAGAAGGGCGGTCGCCACATTTCAGACAGGTGAGCGAAGGCCTTCACACGCCCAAGAGAAATAAACCCCGATAAACCCCTTAGTGCTGATATTGTTACCATTTTTCGCCGGCGCTAGACGTCTGACCCAGCCTATTCATCACCCTTCACTTCCTTGATAATCACCCCTTCAGCTCTTATATGAAATTACCGTGAAGGTGTCTGTATTCGATAAAACCGCGAACGAAAGCAACGAAGTGGTTTTCCCGTTTAGTTTCGAGATCACGCCGAAGGAATATGCGTATCAACTGCCGCCGCCTTTCGATCAAGGGGATCTTCCGAGGCTGGGCTATATCGCGGTCGATCTCTTTTATCCTGGGATCGGGGGATACGGCGGTTCTGGGGATGCACTGATTAGACTCGTTGATGTTGGGCTTCCAGGACAACCTGCTTCAATGGCCCGCGACGCGGGCCATTTTTGTTTCCTCTTGCTTTTCTCCCCGCGTAGTGGTAAAAAAAATTACTATCTCTAATTTCTTCACAAGGGAGGAAAACCATGGGTAAAATTCTCTTTCAAAGGAAATCTATTATTGTTTTGTGGGTACTGGTCGTCTTTAGCTTGACAGGAATGGGCTGTTCGACGACGGTCAAGCAACGCCAACAAGGTCAGCCTGCAGAAGGAGCAACGGCGGAGGGTACGCCAGCGGTTGAGGAGATGGGTAAGTACTATTTTGACGATGTCCGTGTCCCGGAGGAGTTGAATTATGATTCCGCTAAGTCCTTTATCTACGAGACCCCCGGACTTAAGGCGGGTATCCTGGTTTTTTCAAAATGGCGGCTCGACGTGCCCTCTTTAATCGAGTATTTTAGATACAACATGGAAAAGGATAATTGGAAGCTTGTGAACAGTTTTATAGGGAAGGAGTCCTTTTTCAACTATACAAAACCGACTAAGACCTGTACGATCAAGATTGTTGAAAAATGGTACGGTACGACAGTGGTGGAGATTCGAGTCGGTCCGTTAGGAGAAAAAAAGATGTAAGAGTGAAGTATGTTATTGAATCGGATCAAAAGGGCCATTGACCGCCACCATTTAGTCCAAAGAGGCGATCGGTTGATCGTGGGCGTGTCAGGAGGGGCGGATTCAATGGTCCTTCTCCATCTCTTAAATGCTTGCCGCGAAGCGTTTGACCTTTCTCTCATCGTCGCCCATGTCAATCATGGCCTCCGACCCGCCGAGTCAGAAAAAGAAGCCGAGTTGGTTCAGAAGGAGGCCGCCCGGTTCGGCCTCCCGTGTGAATACGAGCAATTCCGGGTGAGGGAATTTCAGAAGAAGGGCGGGCTCTCCCTCCAGGATGCTGCCAGAAGGGTTCGCTTCCGCTTCTTTTATGACCTTCTTCAGAAGCATCAAGCCCAGAAGATTGCCCTCGGCCACCATGCGGATGATCAGGTGGAGACGCTCCTCCTAAGACTGATCAGAGGAGCCGGGTTACACGGTTTAAAAGGAATGCTTCCCATTCGGGAGGGAAAAGTGATTCGACCCCTTCTTGAGGTGTGGGAAGAGGAGATCCGATCCTTCGCCGCGGAGAAAAAAATTCCCTTTCTATCGGATTCGTCAAACCTGAAGAAGGACTACCTTCGGAATAGAATACGCCTGGCTCTGATCCCCTTGATGGAAAGAGAGTATCAGCCGAATTTCAAGGAGATCCTCATGAGGACCTCGAATATTCTCAGGGAAGAGGATGATTATCTGGAGAAGGGAAGTGAGACGGCGTATCAGAAGATTATCCGGGAGGACGGAGGGACCCTTTCCTTCCAATTCTCGGAATACCAATCCCTTCATCAGGCTATTCAGTGGAGAGTCATCAGGAAGATCTTAGAGAAAATTTGCGATTGGGGAGTGACGGTGGAAGAGGGGAAGCGGTCGGAGATTCACGATGTATACCAGAAGCTATACCAATCTTCTCCGAGTTTTCTCTTAGAGCTCTCCCGGGGAGCCTGGATTGAGAAACGGTACGATGCGGTTTTGCTGGGGAAGGGAAAGGTAGAACCAATCCTGCCCTTTGATGTCGAACTCATTTCGCCGGGCCGTACTTTTATCCCGGAGATCGGGAAAGAGGTGGTGATTGTGGAGACGGATCGAGACGGATTTAGAAATTACTCCGGACCTCTCGACACGGCTCTGATGGATTACGGAAGCCTACGGTTTCCGTTGAGGATGAGGAATTTCAGACCGGGCGATCGGTTCTATCCGTTGGGATCGAAAGGAACCCAGAAATTGAAAGAATTCTTTATCGATCATAAGATCCCAAAGTTTGAGAGACCCAAGGTTCCTCTGCTTGTTTCGGGAGAGAGGATCGTATGGATCGTCGGATATAGAATAGATGAACGGGTCAAGGTGACCGACAAGACAGGAAAGGTATTGACAGTAAAGGTAGTTTAGAAAGCCGCATCTTTTTCCCCCACTCATTCCATTTGACAATCTTTGCAATCCCTTATCCTTTTTTTGATGCGTCTTTAACTCATTCTTATTAAGCATGGGCCTTATGAGGGTTCGGAGAGGGATTCCCCCAGGTCAGGAGCTAAGATTGGCCGGGAAGGTAGGCTCGTACCACCCCTTGACAACCGTCGCAGGATTAGGTTAATAAATTCTAATTCCTATAGAAAAAGTATGATTTTATAACTAATGAGAATATCAACGAAAATCAGGTATGGCGCAAGGGCGATGTTGGAGCTTGCTTCTCGTTATGGGGAGGGTCCTATCGAATTGAAGGAAATAGCGAGGAAAGAGGATATATCCTTAAAATATCTCGAGCAGGTGATCAATCCGCTTCGCGCGGCCGGCTTGGTGAAAGCGATTCGTGGGTCGAAGGGGGGGTATGCCTTAGCCAAACCTCCTTCTGCGATCTGTTTGTACGATGTGGTTGAGACGCTGGAGGGTCCGCTCAATCTGCTTGAATGTTTGCATGATCCGAAGGCCTGCCAGAAAATCCCGTCGTGCGTCACTCGAGATATCTGGAAGGAAGTTTCGGATGCGATCTCCAAGGTTTTCTATTCGGTCACCTTGGAAGATATGGTCAATCGAAGGAAGGAAAAAGAGGGAAGAGACTTTCCGATGTACCAAATTTAAATACGATATTCGCATGGCGCTAAGCGCTTAGTGTCATTTTTAGGAGAACAAATGGCAAGAGTCGCTAACTTCATTTTCGAATTGATAGGACACACGCCTTTATTGAGATTGAATCGAATCACGGCAGGGTGTCGAGGACAGGTTTTAGCGAAGCTCGAGTCCTTTAACCCCTGTGGGAGTATCAAAGACCGCATCGGCTGTTCAATGATTGAGGCGGCTGAGAAGGCAGGTTTGATCAAGAAGGATACGGTTATTTTGGAACCCACCAGTGGAAATACTGGAATCGCTCTGGCATTTATCTGCGCCGCGAAGGGTTATCCGTTGGTTCTAACGATGCCCGATACCATGTCGCCTGAGCGAATCCATCTCCTGAGGATGTTCGGAGCAGAGGTGATTCTCACAGCCGGAAACGATGGGATGACAGGCGCGGTGAAGACGGCGGAGGAAATGGCTTCAAAGGATGCTCGATATTTTATTCCACAGCAATTTAAGAATCCTGCCAATCCGGAAATCCACCGAAAGACGACTGCCTTGGAAATCTGGGAGGATACCGATGGGCAAGCGGATGTCTTAGTGGCGGGGGTGGGAACAGGGGGAACGATATGCGGAATTTCTGAAGTCCTCAAGAAGAGAAAGCCGGAATTCAAAGCGATCGCCGTAGAGCCGGAGAATTCTCCGGTTCTTTCTGGAGGCAGACCCGGGCCCCATAAGATTCAGGGGATCGGTGCCGGCTTTGTTCCAGAAGTGTTTCGAGCGGACTTGGTCGATGAGGTCATCAAAGTATCCGATGAGGATGCCGGGAGGTTGGCAAGAAGACTGGCCAGAGAAGAGGGCGTATTGACGGGCATTTCTTCGGGTGCGGCGGCCTGGGCAGCCATTGAGGTTGCCAAGAGACGAGAAAGCGAAGGGAAGACGATTGTCGTCATCCTGCCCGATACAGGAGAAAGATATATCAGCACCTGGCTGTTTAACGGGCTGAAATAAAAGGTCGGAACATTGAGTTCGGAGTATGAATGCTAACCGTTACAAAATCAAAGCTAATTACGAATTATTTTCTCCGCATTCCGCAATCTACAATCCACAATCGAATTGGGGGGGGTGATTTCATGCTATGGATCATGGACGGCCCGAAAGGGGACGGATTAAAGTTAAGAGTTAAGAATTCAGAGTTGAGCGTTGAAATTTCGATTCTGAAACCCGTAATTTGCAATTAAACTATTCGGGAGGATAGACATGTCCAAGACCATTGAAGAAATAAATGAAAAGATTAGGAAGGGGAAGGCCGTCGTGTTGACGGCAGAGGAGATTATCGATTACGCTGCTGAAAAGGGAGTGAAGAGGGCGGCTCAGGAAGTGGATGTGGTGACCACTGGGACCTTTGGACCGATGTGTTCTTCGGGAGCATACTTTAATGTGGGACATACGAAACCCCGGATCAAGTTGGGAGGGGGAAAGACTTATCTTAATGATGTCCCCGTCTATACGGGTTTTGCAGCGGTAGACTTTTTCTTGGGTGCAACGGCGATGCCGGAGGATGATCCCAGGAATAAAATCTTCCCGGGAAAGTTCACTTACGGGGGAGCCTACGTCATCGAAGAACTGGTCGAAGGAAAAGATGTCAGATTAACGGCAAGCGCTTATGGGACGGATTGCTATCCCAGAAAGACCTTGGAGACTTATATCTCCCTCAAGGATATGAACGAAGCAGTCCTTTTGAACATCCGGAACGCTTATCAGAACTATAATGTTGCCGTCAATCTTTCAGAGAAGGTGATCTATACCTATATGGGAGTTCTTCAACCCAAGATGAGTAACGCGAACTATTGCAGTGCAGGCCAATTAAGTCCGCTTCTTAACGATCCATATTTCAAGACGATAGGAGTGGGAACTCGAATTTTCCTTGGTGGAGGCATCGGATACGTGGTTGGAAATGGGACCCAGCATAATCCAGGAGTGAAGAGGACGGATGGAGGGATTCCTAAAACGCCATCCGGCACGCTTTGCGTCACCGGAGATCTCAAAATGATGAGCCCAAAATGGCTTAGAGGAACTTCTTACACGGGGTATGGGGTGACGCTCACCGTAGGTGTTGGAGTTCCTATTCCCATTTTGAACGAGGAGATACTTCGGTATACGGCGGTTCGGGATGAGGAGATCTTGGCTCAGGTGGTGGACTACAGTGATGCCTATCCGCAATGTATTCCTGGAAGCATCGGAGAGGTGAATTATAAGCAACTCAAGAGCGGGAGAATTACGGTCCAGGGAAAAGAGATTCCGGCCTCTGGCCTTTCGAGTTACCTGAAGGCTACGGAGATCGCTCAGACCTTGAAAGAGTGGATCGAAGCGGGAAAGTTCTTTTTAACCCGACCCGTTGAACTTCTTCCCTCTGCCGACTCCGGGATCGCCTTCAAGCCGTTAAAAGAACGGCCAATTAGGAGAACAGCATAGAGCAAAGGGCGTAGGGCATAAGAGAAAGAAAACTCTATGCTCCCGGCTTCTTGCTTATTAGGGAGGGGTGGACCATGCAGAAAAAAAGAATCGTTCTCAACTATCCTCAGCATCTCGTCGACCAACCCATCATCTCGAAGCTCGTTAAGGATTATGATTTGGTCGTCAATATTATGAGAGCCCGGATTACACCCAAGGAAGAGGGAAGGCTCGTCTTAGAGCTTACCGGGAAGAGGACCGGAATGGAGGCGGGGCTTAAATATCTCAGTGAGATCGGTGTACAGACACAGTCTTTGGCTCAAGATGTCAAATGGCACGAGGATCGCTGTACCCACTGCACGGCCTGCATCAGTGTCTGTCCCACGAAGGCATTGGATGTCCAAAGGTCGAACATGCAGGTATCTTTTAGGCGGGACAAGTGCATTGCCTGTGAGCTGTGTCTCCCGGTCTGTCCATACCAGGCTGTGGAGATCCTGTTTTAAGAAGCAAGGGGCCCAACGGAGGGGGCACAGTCGTATCGAAGCACTAAAATCCGCCGTTTACCGGCAGCCCCTAAACCTAGCAGGGGACAGGGCAGGCAGGCCAACCCCCGAACAAATCCCGATCACCCCTGTTCGAAACAAAATCCGCTTCGCCATTCGAAATTGATATTTGGAGATTACCCGGGATTTGTGATTTGGCGTGATGCCGGTATGAGAAGAAGAGAGAGATGAAAAAGCGGGTCGTTGTGGCCATGAGTGGCGGGGTGGATTCGAGCACGGCGGCCTGCCTTCTCAAGGAGGAGGGTTATGAGGTGATGGGGGCAACGATGTGTATCGGAATGACGGACAGGGCCTATGCAGGACCGGCCCGATGCTGTGGCGTTGCCGATATCGAGGATGCCAGACGTGTTGCGCTTCAGATCAACATTCCTTTTTATGTTTTCCATCTAAGAGAGGCGTTTGAAAAAGATGTCATTCAATATTTCTGCGAAGCCTACGCCAGTGGAAAAACGCCCAATCCTTGCATTCTCTGTAATGAAAAGATAAAGTTTGGCTCTTTCTTAGAGAAGGCATTGGAGCTCGAGGCCGATTTCATCGCGACAGGCCACTATGCAAGGCTGGATTTCGACGAAACCATTGGGCGCTATCTCTTAAAAAAAGGGATGGATCAGAAGAAGGATCAGTCCTACGTCCTTTTCTCTTTGACGCAAGACCAATTTCGCCGCACGCTCTTTCCGTTGGGAGAATTTCGAAAAGAGGAAGTGAGGAAGAGGGCGGGTCAACGTGGCCTTGGGGTCCATGATAAACCCGAGAGCCAGGAAGTCTGTTTTATTCAGGGATCGTCATATCATCCTTTTTTATCCGAGAGACTTGAGAAGGCTTTTGAGCCGGGTCCCTTTGTTGACAGGGAAGGAAATATCCTGGGAAAACATAAAGGTATCCCTTTCTACACCATCGGCCAGCGAAGGGGTCTCCGCCTGGCCAAAGGGAAGCCCTTCTATGTGGTTGGGATCGATCGAGAAAGGAATACGATTCTTGTTGGCGAAGAAGAAGAGGTTTATGGTGATACATTCCTTGTTGATTCCGTCAACTGGATTGTGCCACAGGAAAGGATTCCTCTCCAAAATGCACAGGTGAAGATCAGATATAACCACCCTGGTTCTGCGGCCAGGATGTCTCCGAAAGGAGAAGGTGAATGGGAGGTGAGATTCAAGTCCCCCCAGAAGGCCATTACTCCCGGACAAGCGGCCGTTTTTTATGATGGAGATATAGTGCTCGGAGGAGGATGGATTAAGAAAATCTTGAGTTAAGAGTGATGAGTTCAGAATTGAGAGTGATGAGTTTAGAGTTAAAAACTAAGGCTCAAAGATTGAAAGAGATATTTCAATCCATGGGGAAAGTACTGGTTGCCTTTTCGGGCGGGGTGGATAGCACGCTCCTCCTGAAGGTTGCTCAAGATACTCTTGGGGACGGGAATGTCCTCGCTGTGACGGCAAGCTCTCCTCTTTATCCGGAGCGCGAATTAGCGGGAGTGAAGAAGCTGATTCGAACCTTAGGGGCGAGACACCGCGTGATCGAATCGAATGAACTGGAGATTCCCGGATTTTCTAAGAATCCTCCCAATCGTTGTTATTACTGTAAACGTAAGCTCTTCGGGGAATTATTGGAGGTAGCCAAGGAGGAAGGGCTCTCGTTTATCGTCGAAGGCTCCACCTTAGACGACGACAAAGACCACAGGCCTGGAAGGATAGCGGTTCAGGAGCTGGGGATAAGAAGTCCCCTCAAAGAAGCATCCTTCACAAAAGCGGAGGTCAGGGAATTGTCCAAAGGGTTGAGGCTTCCCACGTGGGATAAGCCTTCTTTCGCCTGCCTTGCCTCGCGATTTCCTTACGGAGAAGAAATTGATGAAGAGGGATTGAGAAGGGTTGATGAAGCAGAGGATTTTCTGTTTGGACTGGGGTTCAAACAGGTCCGGGTGCGCCACTACGGGAACCTGGCGAGAATCGAAATCCTCAAAGAAGAAATGTCACGTCTGATCGACGGCCCGTTAAGAGAGAAAGTGACAGGCCGCTTGAAAGAGATTGGCTATCGCTATGTCACGCTGGATCTTCAAGGTTTCCGTTCTGGGTCGATGAATGAGGTTTTAGGGTGAAGGCGATCGCGCTCTTATCCGGAGGACTTGACAGTACGCTGGCGGCCAAGGTGGTCGTAGAACAAGGAATCGAACTCGAGGCCCTCAATTTCATGACGTTATTTTGCACATGCACCAACCGGGGGGAGACCTGTCTGGCGTCACAAAAGGCCGTTGAAACCTTGGGCATTCCTTTAAGTGTATTCAATGTTTCCGAGGAGTACCTCAGTGTGGTGAAGAATCCCAGACATGGGTACGGAAGAAATATGAACCCATGCATCGATTGCCGGATCTTCATGCTGAAGAAAGCAAAGGCCTATATGCAGGATTCAGGAGCCGCCTTTATTGTCACGGGTGAAGTGTTGGGACAAAGGCCGATGTCTCAAAGAAAAGATGCGATGCGACGGATTGAAAAGGAGGCGGGGCTGGAGGGGCTCATTCTGCGCCCCCTCTCCGCCCACATCCTTCCGATGACGATTCCGGAAAGAGAAGGATGGGTGGATCGGGAAAAGCTGTTAAAGTTTCAGGGACGGTCGAGAAAGCCTCAGATCAAATTGGCAGAGCATTATGGCATTCGTGACTACCCCTGCCCTGCGGGGGGATGTCTTCTTACTGATCCGGGCTTTGCAAAACGCATGAAAGACTTGATGCTCCATAACCCTTTTTTTTCCTTGAACGATGTTCACCTTCTTAAGATGGGGAGACATTTTCGGCTCTCCGATGGAGTGAAATTGGTCGTCGGCAGGAGCGAGGAGGAGAATCAAAAGATCGGGACTTTTGCTCGGGACGGGGATATTTTATTGAAAGTCTCCGGTGTTCCAGGGCCCCTTTCTCTCCTGAGGGGAAAGCTGGGTGAAGGAGAAGTTGAAAAGGCAGCAGCCGTCACGGCTCAATATAGTAAGGCAAAGGATTTAGCAAACGCAGAAGTGACCTATCAAAGCGCTCGTGAAGGCCGCTCTCAGTCCATTTCTGCTTCGCCTATTTCGAGAAGAGAAATTGAGAGACTGATGATCAATGAGTAACCTTCGCCAAACATTTCAAGCAGTTGCATCTGATTTCCCGATTTTCTCCCACTTATCCAAGGTCAACTTTTCAGCCTGCTGCCGTTGATACTCAATATCCAATCCAATGTAAAACCCTTCCGTTGTCTTGACGCTCCTGTGGCGAAGTTGGTCTCGGATCGCCAGCGGCGGCGACCCCTTGAGGTTCATAATAGAGGCGGTGGTATGCCTGATCTCCTTCCAAGAGTATTTCTTGTCGTCGATGCCCAAAGACTTCAAGATTTTTTTAAATGGCTTGTAGATTTGGATGTGGGCGTATGGAGTGCCATCAGCCTTAGAAAATACCCACTCTGAGCGCTTAGGTAGGCTTTTGAAAAGGTATTACGTTTGTATTAGCCGGATAAGATCGATCTATTAGGAGTCTGTTTTTATCCGGAGGTTGGGACCATCCTTCTCAAAGAGGTGCATCTGATCGAGGTCCAAGGCCAACTCAATCTCCTGATGAACCCGCACCGACGTCTGCGCATCCACCACCGCCACAAAACTGTGCCTCCCCGATGTCACATTCAAATGAATCTCCGACCCCAACGGCTCTATCACCTCCACCACCGCACGAATAAATTTCTCCCTGAGACGATCCGGTGCATAATGACGATCATAAATGTCACTGGGCCTGATCCCAAAGATCACTTCCAACCCCGCCAACGATTGATAATACGAAACTTTCTTCTCCGGAATGGGAAGCTCAAAGGCCTCTGCATCCATAAAGAGACGACCCCCCTTCGATACCAACCGGCAAGGAAAGAAGTTGATCACCGGACTCCCTATAAACCCCGCCACAAACATATTCACCGGATGATTATAAACCTCCAAAGGAGCCCCGATCTGCTGAATCAACCCATCCTTCATCACCACAATCTTCGTCCCCATCGTCATCGCTTCCACCTGATCATGGGTCACATAGATGATCGTCGTCTCAAGCCGATCATGTAGCTTCGAAAGCTCTGCCCGCATCTGTACCCGCAATTTCGCATCCAGATTCGACAAAGGCTCATCAAAGAGAAAAACCGCAGGCTTGCGGACAATGGCCCTCCCTACCGCCACCCTCTGACGCTGACCCCCCGAAAGCTGCCTCGGCTTGCGATCCAGTAGATTCTGAATCCCCAAAATCTCCGAAGCCCATTTTACCCTCTGATCAATCTCATCCTTCGAAAACTTCCTTAACTTCAGGCCAAAGGCCATGTTCTTATACACCGACATGTGAGGATAAAGAGCATATTCCTGAAAGACCATGGCAATGTCTCGGTCCTTTGGAGGCAGATCATTGACCGCACGGTCTCCAATGTAGATCATCCCTCGGGTGGGCTCCTCCAGCCCCGCGACCATCCGCAGGGCTGTCGATTTCCCACACCCCGAAGGCCCCACCAAGATGGCAAACTCCTTGTCCTCCACTGTCAGATCGAAGTCCTTCACCGCCTCCACATTGCCAAACGTCTTCGAGATACCCTCCAAAATCACCCTGGCCATGATTCAACCTCCACAATTACTTGGCCCAACTATTATAATTAAGCAATCTTTTCCGCCAATAATCCTTGTGCTAACCTCGTCTTTTCATCCTCGTTTATCGTTTGAGTGTTCCGCCCGTGAGGCCTGAAACGTAATACTAACTCCAATTTGAGATTAGGTTTCCATTCGGATCGAAGGGGAATTTGAAAGGATCGCTGAGGATTTCGAGTTGTGTATTGGATCGAGCTTCCTTCAAAAGGGCCTGGGACGCGTAGAGGTATTCGAGCTCCAACGTATTTTTGACCCAGAGGATCCGGAGATCTTGAGGATGGAGGACTCCGGAGTTATCGTGGGTCGCAGTGAGGGCGTCGTGATCCCTTTCAAAGAAAATAGGGATGCGACCATTCTCAGGTGCCATTCCTGTTAGACAATTGACGGCCGTGGAGGAATAATCGATCTTATCAAACAATCGTTTGGTGATATAGTCAGCCATCCCGATTCCGGTTGCATTCCCATGGCTCTCTTCAGTGATGTCACGAACGAAAATCCGTATAATCTTCGGCTTTCGGGGCTTTGGACTCCCAACGAAAAGCCTCCGCCCAATGACATTGGTATCCATCCCCGCACCACTGATATTTTTGCCCATCTCATCCAAGATCAGGATATCCATCTGATCAAACGGAAGCGAAGGGATCAACCTCCTCGCCTTCTTCAGAAGGGCCTTCTCCTTCTCGACCAATTTCTCGGATTCTAACAGGTCGATAAAAGCGGTTTTGCCGTACTGATTTTCGATCATTCCCATCCCAAACAAAATGGGGACTTTCTTGAGAATGATGGAAGCGACTTCTCCGATGACGGCAGGAAATCCGTGTTTAATCGTGAGACGATGAACCATTAGCGCTCCTTGCTGTTTGCCCATGCCGATGACCATCATCTTCACCAATCCACTTTCAATCTCTCCTCGAAAATCCGTATGCGGTTTGACCCGGTTAACCACGACAACCCGATCAGCCTTTAAGAGATCCCGAGCAATGAGAACGGGTGTTCCAAACTTGGTTCGGCCGATTTCTTCCACATCCATGGAAGAAAGGATTGGGGCCCCAACACTTTTTTCTGTGATACCAAGGCTCTCCAACACCTCGATCTGGCCTTCAGCAGTTGCCCCTCCATGACTTCCCATGCAGGGCGCAATGAAGGGAGAGGCTCCCAAGTCTTTTAGCCGATCGACGATCGTCTTCAAAACCCTCGGTTTGTCTTTAATGCCACGGCTCCCGGCTGTCAGACCGATCCGTTCTCCCCTCTTCACCTTTTTTGACAGTTCGAACTGGTCTAAGAGTTCGTGGACCCAGTTCTCCACTTCGTCCAGATGGGGTGTATCAATCTTCTGATGGATTTTGAAAATTTTTGGAAAGTTTTTCATAACCTACCTCCAATCCAAGATGTGAAGTGTCAAAAGGTAACTGTATTTTTACTGTTTCTACTCACATTTTTCAATTTGCTGTCCCTCAAGAGATTACGCTTTGTGCCTTGGGATCGAATCGCTCATCGTTTGACTGCACCAGCCGTCAGGCCCGAAACGTAGTATTTCACAAAAAAAGAATACAGAAAAGCAATAGGGAAAGAACCCAGAACGGCTGAGGCCATGAGTGCTCCCCAGAAGAGGACGTCGGCCTTGATGAGATCGCTCACTGTCCCGACAGGAATGGTCTTCATCGGTCCTGAGGACATGAAAATTAGGGCATAAAGGAACTCGTTCCAGCAGAGGGTAAAACAGAAGATGCCCGCTGAGATCAGACCGGGCGTCGACAAAGGCAGGATGATCTTCAGCAGGGCCTCCATCCGGGTGCAACCGTCCGCCATGGCACACTCTTCAATCTCTTTTGGGATCGTCCGGAAATAACCCATCAGAAGCCATGACGCAAAGGGGATGAGCTGCGTTGGGTAGGTCAGGATAAGTGCCCAATAGGTATTGTAAAGGTTTAGTTCGGCGATGACCTGAGCCAGCGGCAAAAAGAGGAGAGTGGGCGGTACGAGGTAGGCGAGAAAGATCCCCACGCCCAGAAAGTTGCTTCCAGGAAATCGAAGCCGGGCAAGGGCGTAGCCGATCAAGATGCTGCATAGCAGGGAGATGGCTGTTGAGATCACTGAAATGATCAGGGTGTTCTTCACCCATTCGGGAAAGTCCGTGTTTTGGAAGAGATAAAGATAGTTCTCCAGAGTGAAGCGCTGAATCCAGAAGGGGTTAAACTTCATTTCGAAAAGATCGTTAGTAGGCTTGAGGGAGACGATGCTCATCCAGTAGAACGGGAAGAGCAGAAAGACGACAAACAACGTCAGTGGCAGGTAGATATTTAAAATTTGGCGTCCGAGTGTTCTGCTCCCGACCATGCTACTCTCTCCGCAGATACTTTAGAAGCAATATCGCGAACACTGAAAGAATGGGGAACATATAGAGGGCGATCGCAGCCCCCTGGCCGATGTCCGTGGCAGCGAGGCCGATCTGGTAGGCATAGGTACCGAAAATGTGCGTCATATTGGCGGGCCCGCCCTTCGTCAAAATATAGATGAGCTGGAAATCGGCGAAGGTCCAGATGATCGAAAGAAGGGTGGCGATCAGAACCACCCCGCGGATCGCCGGGATCGTGATATGGAGGAATCGGTGCCAGGCGTTTGCGCCGTCGATGGCGGCTGCCTCGTGCAATTCGTGCGGAACCGCCTGGAGCCCAGCCAGAATCGTGATGCCGAAAAAAGGAATGCCGCGCCAGATATTGGCCAGACAGACGGAGGCGATGGCCAGCTTGGGATTGCCCAGAAAGTTAACGTTCTTTGTAATCAGTCCCAGAGACTTCAGGAGCCATGAAATGGGGCTGAAGACCGGATCAAAGATCATGTACCAACCGAGTGCTGACAGGGCGGTGGGAACAATCCAGGGCATCATGACCGCAGCCCGGATCGGGTTGCTGAAGCGCATGCGGTTTGTGAGGATTAATGCAAGCCCGAGTCCTAACACTGCCTTGAAAGGCACGGTCACCATGGCATAGACAAAGGTATTGCGAACGGTCTGGTGGAAGATGGAATCGTGAAGGAGGTCGATAAAATTGCGCAACCCGACGAAGTGGCCCAGCCTGCCGATCATGCTGTCCGTGAGGGACAACCAGATCCCAAGGAAGAAAGGATAGGCCATGAAGAGCATCAGCAGGAAGGCCCCGGGAAGCATGAGGATGACACCCAGGCTGGACTCGCGTTCGAGAAGCCGCTTTAAAGACCAGCGACTATGCCTTTTGGAAGTCCGTCTACTGCTGGAAGGTTCGACTTCGATCATTTGGTTTTCCAGAAAAAGGGCAGCCGCTGAATTTGCAGCTGCCCTCTTCGTATTTGAAGAAAACTGACCGACATACGGCGATGACACGGTTTTTGGGTCCGTGTCATTTGAAGTACGTTCGTTATCCGCTCCTTTTAGACACCGTAAATTCGTTTGAGCTGCTCGGCACCCCACTCCACCGCCGCCTTGGCGTCGCCTGACTGGATCGCCCTGGCGTAGGTGTCTACAACGATGTATTTCGACCAGGCAAGCGCCGCCTTTTCGTTCGGAGGCCCGGCGTAACCCGCGTTGATGCCGTACTTGGGCTGTTGCCGGAAGGGCGCCATCTTCGGGTCCTTGAACCACATCGGGTCATCTGCCAGCTTCTTAATGGGCTGCAGGTGGTAGCCCTCCTGAATTCGCCACCACGCATTGTACTGCTCGTCCTCGAACCACCACTTCAAGAACTCCTTCGCCCCGGCGATGTTCTTGGAGTTCTTGAGGATGGCCCAGGTCCGCGTCTCCAGCCAGTAGAACCGGCCAGCCGGCCCCTTTGGGATAAGCATGTGGTGCATGTCCCGGGCGATCTCAGGCTTGTCCTTCTTGGCAGCGAAGTAGATGCTCGAGCCGTTGAAGGTGGCTGCGATCTGCCCCGACAGGAAGGCGCGGTTGTTGCTGCTGTCGTCCCAGGACGTGCCGGTCTCGTCGTAGCCGTCCTTCCATGCCTGGGTGAACTTCCGCATGGCATCTACGAACTCGGGCTTGTTGAACGCGATCGACTTCTGGTCCTTGGAAATCTCCATGGCGCCATGGGACCACATGTAGGGATAGGCGAAATTCGGTGGATCGCCGGTGCTGTGCCCAAGAGCCTGGCCAAACGGATGGCCGGCCGCCTTACACTTCTTGGCCACGGCATGGTATTCATCCCATGTCATGTCGAGCTTGTTGCCGTCCTCGGCGTTGGCTACACCGGCTTCCTTGAACCAGCTGATTCGATAGTTGCAGGAGTCGTTGCTGAAGCCGGTGGGGATGCCCAGCCACCGGTTGCCCACCTTGCCCGACTTCAGAACGTACTCCTCGAAGCCGCCACCACGCTTGCCGAACTCCTCTGCTTCCTTGGTGAGGTCCACCAGGTTATTCCTATACAAGAAATTCCAGGTCGACCACAGTTCCACGAGGTCCACACCACCGGCCTGTACTGCCGCCGCGATCTTGGGCTGCAGATCAGGCCAGTTCAGAAAGTCGACGGCCACCGTGACACCAGCCATCTTGCCCCACTCCTCTGCTTGTTTCTTGAAGAGATCCTGGGCGGGTGCAATGAAGTAAGTGGCCTGAAGAATAGAAAGCTTTGTTCCCTTAATGACGGCTGGGGCTCCGAAGACCTTCCCAGTCAGCCCACCTACAGCGGCCATACCCAGACCAGCAACTCCAGCCTTAATGAAATCCCGCCGACTCAACTTCTCCTTTGTTTGCCTTCTTGAATTCTCCTTCATAAATAACCCTCCTTTGCCAAGATTTGCCTTAAGGACCGTAGAAGAATTTAAAAGACCCGTTATCCTCCAGAACACAACCAGATAAACCTATTCCCCTGTCCTCCAAAAAATCCTTCACTACCTCCTCCCAAATGTTATAGCTGCAGAACCGGTTGAAATTTATGTATATTTTTTTACGCAATTAGGATATTAGGAAAAAACAAAGTCTGTCAAGAGAAAACAAATTTTACCGTCATACCCTTGGTCTAACCCCTTCCTCTGTCGAAAGAAGACTATCCAGAAATCCTCTGGCCAGAGAGGTGAGATCTTTTCTTTCTTCCCATCTTAGCTCCTCTTTCGTTGAATGAATCGGATGGCCAGCTTGATCGCATCCACCATGCTCTGCGGGTTGGCCCGGCCCTTCCCAGCCTTTCCAAAGGCAACCCCATGGTCCACAGAGGTTCGAATGACAGGAAGACCCATGGTGATATTCACGCCTCCCATCTGGGACCATTCTTTCCCGCCTTTCTCCAGCGAGAAACCGAGGAGCTTCACAGGAATATGGCCTTGGTCATGGTACATCGCTACCACAGCATCATAAAGCTTCCCTTTCAATTTCGTAAAGATTGTATCAGGTGAGACAGGGCCTTCCACCTCAATTCCTTCTCTCTTTGCCTTCTCCACAGCAGGAAGAATCTCTCTCTTCTCCTCATCACCAAAAAGGCCATCTTCTCCTGAATGGGGGTTCAATCCTGCAACGCCGATCCTCGGATTTTCCATACCCAATTCTTTCATCGTCTGATGGGTCAGTCGAATCACAGATAAGATCCTTTCCTTCTTCACCATTCCACAGGCCTTTCTCAAAGAAGCATGTGTGGTGACATGGGATACTCGAAAAGGGCCGTGAGCCAGGAGCATGGCATACTCTTTCCTATCCATCAATTCGGCTAAGAGTTCTGTGTGGCCAGTAAAAGGAATGTGAGCTTTGTTAATCGCCTCTTTGCTCACAGGACCAGTGACGATGGCGCGGATGAGACCAGCCCTGGCCAGTTCTGCTGCTTTTCGAATATACTCAACGGAGGCCCTTCCAGCCATGGGATCCACTCTCCCATGTTTGAGCTGATCGACCCTCACATTCCCCAGATCAAGGACATTGATCGTCATAGAATGACGAACTGCAGAGGGCAGATCGTTTATGGGATAAATCTTTAGATCGCTTTTAGCAATACGAGCCGCCTGGGCCATCACTTGGGCATCACCCACCACAACAGGGATGACATGACGATGTATCCACTTCCTTCCCAAACCCAGCGCCTTGACAATAATCTCAGGACCAATGCCCGCAGGATCTCCCATCGTAATGGCGACAAAAGGCTTTTCATTGATCTTCATTTCTCTCTTCCTAAATAACGAGCCAGTTTAATCAGTGTCCCTCGATCCCCGAAGCCTCCTGACTTCGTGATGATCCTCAATCCTTTAAAAGGTCCATCGGTTAAAGAACTGAGTGGAATCCCGTGAAGAATCTCTCCCTCAATCCTCATCGCTGATGATTCGAGAAAATGACATGCCTTCCATGCCACATCTCCACCGGTCAGAATCAAGCCAGAAAGACTCTGGTGGCTTAGAACATCGACGGCGACCTTTCCTAAATTTGTCGAAACAGAGTCCCTTCGATTTGGAAGCAGCCTCTGAAAAGAAGTAGAAAGGATTGCACCCGGGTATTCTTCTAATAATTGCAAGAGACGATGGGAGAGTCGATCGATCTCCTGATGAGAACCCTTGGCATGGGTGAATCGTTTCAGGTCTGGCTCAACGATAGGGAAAGAAAGCCGATCTATCACTCGACCCAATTGATCCAAGGTTCTTTGATTTCGACTTCCGGAAACGATCAGGAAGGGTTCCCCAACATTTTCAAACTTCAATCTCTTTTTTGTAAAGGGAGAAGAACGGACCGGGATCTCTTTGGCCAAACCTGCAGAACCACAGGCCAGAACTTCATCCTTTAGCAGGATCCAAGCATTTGCGATACATCTTAGATCATTTGATGTCTTCGCGTCGATGAGGACAATCCTCTCTTCCGCCTGGAGGATTCTCCTGGCCAATGCGGTGGGGACTTGGCTCAATCCTTTTCTACCGATGTGGCTGATGTCTTCTCCAATCCCTTTTTCCAATTGATTGGGAATGGAGGAGGATGTTAATGGATCCTTAAATTCTTTTCCAAAGGATGTTCGATGAAGAGGAATTCCATTCACTCTTAGGATTCCATTTTCTACAGTTCGGCCTTGAGCTGGGTATGAAGGAACAAGAATAGCCTTCTTATAACCCAACCCATCAAGCATAGCCTCGATTTCCCAGCCCACATTTCCCCTCAGGGTCGAATCGATCTTCTTATAAAGGATACGTCCATTCAACTTTTTACAAATCCGTCGGACCCTTTCATACGCCATTTCACCACTGAGATGGCGACTCTCTGAATTGAAGACCAGAGCGGGCGCATCCGAAAAGGGATGAGAAAATTTTAAAGGGACGAAAGTGGCAAATCCTTTCTCTCTAAACTGGACACCCGTATCCAACGCCCCGGTCAAATCATCGGCAAGGATGCCCAATCGCAATCGGCAGACCACTGACCTCCTTCTCAATACTCCGTATAGGCCCCTTTATTGGCTGGAGCAGCGGATTGGCAATATCGTCTTAAAACACCCGACTTTGAGGGAAACTCCGGCATTTTCCAATTCTTTTTCCTTTCGCTCAGAATCTGCTCCACCTTTTCGGGAGGCATCCTTGTTCCCTTGAATCCGACAATTTCCAATTTCCTTTGAGGAATATCGATTCGGATGAGATCTCCATCCTCAATCAAAGCGATAGGGCCTCCCCGGGCCGCCTCTGGACAGACATGGCCAATGCAAGGACCTCTCGTTGCCCCAGAATATCTCCCGTCCGTGATCAACGCAGTAGTTTTTGAAAGAACTGGGTCGGTTATCAGTGCTTCGGTCGTGGCGAGCATCTCAGGCATTCCCGTCCCTCTTGGACCTTCGTAACGGATAATCATTACATCCCCTGGCCTGATTCTTTTTTCAAGGATCCCTTTCAATGCTTCCTCTTCCTGATTGAAGACCGCTGCGGGTCCTTCGTGAACCATCATCTCCTTTGCGATAGCAGAGAATTTTACGACTGCACCTTCTGGTGCCAGGTTTCCTTTCAGAATAGCAATCGAGCCTCTGTGCTTCCTATTCTTCCCTTCACGGATGACCTCCTTGCGATCCACCTTATAATTTCGGAGCCACCCTTCTGTTCGCTCAAAGAAGCCTTCCCTCTTCAAATCCTCTAGATTCTCCCTCAGCGTCTTCCCCGTTACCGTCAGGACACCTACATCGAGAAGCTCCTGAATCTCCCATTCCACTCTGGGGACCCCTCCTGCAAACCAGAAGAGCTCGGTTAGAAAATTGCCGCTCGGCTGAATATTCGTGAGGTAAGGAACGGTCTGATTGGCCTTTTCAAAATCCTCATAAGAAATTTCAATATTCAATTCATGGGCGATGGCTGGAAGGTGAAGTAATGCGTTAGTAGAACCTCCAACCGCGGCGTGGATTTTGATGGCATTGAGGAAGGCTTCTCGAGTGAGGATATCTGAAACCTTGACCCCTTTCTCTGCCAATTCCATAATCTTCTGGCCCGCTTTCCGGGCGTAGCGATTGATCTCTTGAAGGGTCGCAGGAACCAAGGCCGAGCCTGGAAGAGCCATTCCCAAAGCTTCAGACATGCACTGCATGGTGCTGGCCGTGCCCATGAACTGACAGGCACCGCAGCTTGGATCACAAGAAAGGATGTAAGATCTCATTTCTTCCCTTGAAAATTGCTTTTGTTTATACCCTGAGGTCATCTCACCGCTCTTGACCGAGCTGGTCATGTCCGGACCGATCCTCGCGCTTCCACCCGGTAGATGGATAGTAGGGACATTGATCCGGGATGCTGCCATGAGATGAGCGGGAGTGGCCTTGTCACAGGAAGAGACCAAGATGATCCCATCCCAGGGAAGGACGGCTGCATGAACTTCCACCATCTCGGAGATGATCTCTCGGGAGAGAAGGATGTAGTTCATTCCGTCGTGGCCCATGGCCCACCCATCACAAATGTCCGTCACATGGAACTCCGATGGTTTCCCTCCACTTTGATAAACCCCTTTGGAGATCTCGTGGGAAAGGGAGTCTAAGTGAAAGCTTCCGGGGTGGCTGTGGCCGAAGACATCGTCAATGAGGATCTGCGGTTTCTCCAAATCCTCTTCCGTCCAGTCCATCCCGCACCTCAGGGTATCGATCTGCAGCCAATTTTCTCGAAATGGTTTCGCCTTTTGCTGAATCGTCATCGCCGTCCCCACCTTTTTGGAAAGCATTTATAAAGATGCTATCAAATATTTTCTTCCAAATCAATCAACTTCATCTCATCCTAGAAAGAGTGGAATTTCACCAGAAACTCTTGTATATTTGGAGGGCCATGGATAAGAAATATTTTGAAAAAGTCATCCTGAGTCACCCAAAAGATAATGTTGCCACCGCAAGGATAGTCATTGAACCAGAAGCTCTTCTCGCACTCTCAAAAGATAAGAAAATAATCGTAAAGGAGAAAATACCTTTTGGCCACAAAATCGCTCTTCGAGCCATACCTAAAGGCGGAGCGGTCATCAAATATGGCGAGCGGATCGGCAGGGCGCTTTCTGAGATCAAACCTGGAGAATGGGTCCACATCCATAATGTGATAGGTGAACGGGGAAAAGGGAAAAGGGAAAAGTAGAAAGAAAGGTTAAGGTTGAGGATAAGGGAAATGAATTTTCTTGGTTATAAGAGGCCGGATGGAAAGGTGGGTGTGAGAAATCATGTCGTCATCCTTCCATCTGTCGTCTGTTCCAATGAAATCTGCAATGCCATTGCCAGAAAAGTAAAGGGCACCGTCTCCATTCCCCATCAACATGGCTGCGCCCAATTAACCTTTGATGCAGAACAGACGGCGAGAACGCTAATTGGCGTTGGCAAAAATCCCAATGTGGCAGCCGTTTTGGTCATCGGTCTGGGATGTGAAGTGGTCGATTCATCGATGATCGCATCGAAGATAACAGAATCTGGGAAACCGGCTAAACACCTCATCATCCAGGAGGTTGGGGGGGGCCCGAAGACCGTGAAGGAGGGTGTTAAAATTGTAAACGAGATGGTATCCTACGCCTCTCGTCTCAGGAGAGAAAAGGTGAATCTCAACTCCTTGATTCTCGGAGTGGAATGTGGTGGCTCGGATGCTTGCTCAGGTTTATCAGCCAATCCTGCCCTTGGCGTTGCAAGCGACCTTCTGATCAAGGAAGGAGGAACTGTCATCCTCTCAGAGACCACAGAGAGCATCGGAGCTGAACACATCCTGGCGAAGCGGGCCATCAACCGATCCGTAAGAAAGAAGATCTTTGAGATTGTGAAACGGACAGAGATGCGAGCGCTCAGCCTCGGACTAAACATTGGTAAGGCCAATCCCGCACCGGGAAACTATGCAGGAGGAATTACCACACTGGAAGAGAAGTCATTGGGATGTGTCATGAAGGGTGGAACGGGAAAGATCATGGAGGTTCTTGAATACGCCGAAGCCCCTACTCAAAAAGGTCTAGTTCTTATGGATACCCCAGGCCATGATGCAGAATCAGTTACCGGCCTTTTAGCCGGAGGAACACAAGTGATCACTTTTACAACCGGTCGAGGCAGTCCCATGGGCTCCCCCATTGCTCCCGTGATTAAAATTGCTACCAATTCCTATCTCTATTCGAGAATGAAAGATAACATGGATCTCAATGCAGGGGAAATCATCACCGGCAATAAAAGCGTTCAGGAGATGGGAGAAAAGATCCTTCGTGAAGTGATAAGGGTTGCGAATGGGAAATTGACCAAGAGTGAGATTTTGGGGCACAGAGAATTTGCCATTAACCGAATCGGACCCTCATTTTGACAAATCCCACCTTACCTCCCCTTTACAAAAGGGGATAATTTTCTCCTCCCTTTTCTAAAAGGAGGTTGGGAGGGATTTAAACAGGAGAGATGTCCACCAATATGAAAAAAGGTTCAAAGAGGTAGCCTGATGTGCTGAGAAAGTTTTGCGGCGGCCCCTTTAAGCTTTTACTCTAAGAGTTATCAAGCACTTTGCACAGTTCACTCTAAGTGAAGTGTAATGTTCCCCATAAGACATGCCAAAGAACCGCTGTGCAAAGGTTTGGAAACACATCGGACCATCGATTCTTTGCAAGCTTTAGGTGAACTGAGGGATATTTGTTGTCTGATAAAACTGACCCAGGATGGCCGCTCCCAAGAGCGAGGACTGGTCCTGATACTTGTACTCAAAATCACCGGTCCAGCGCTTTTTCGCTTGCAAGAAACCCCGGATTTTTGCCGCACCCCCTGTGGTCATCACAATCTGGCCTAATTTGACCAAGCCTGCCACCTCCTTTAGGTGTTCTCTGTGGTAGACTGCATTGCCTTTAATCAAGGCCAGGAGGATCTTCTCCCGCGTTGTCTCCAGTGTTAGGCCTAAAAAACTCGCGGTCAGCTGTTCGAGACTATAGCGGCACCCCTGCAAGTAAGGCACGTATTCAGGAAGGTCAGCCTCCAGGCTATTTGGGTTGTCACTATGAAGAAAATTTTCCAAAACTGTTGGGATATAGTCTTCAAAAAAATGATCGAGTGTCATATCCCGACAAAATACGGAATGGAACCATTCAAAAGCCAACCCTCCTGTGTTGAGCACAAAGAAAGTCACCCATCGATTAGGAATTACATGACAGCGGACGTTGAAATTCCTGGAGCTCACTGGCCTGTCCACGCACACATTGGTTATCTCACAAGTGCCGCAAATAAAGTTAATATCCCCGGGGGCCGTGAGCCCTCCTGATAGGGCGGCAAGGACGGCATCGTTTCCTCCACACAGAACATCGCAATCCTCAGGCAGACCCAGGTCGGCGGCGACCTCTGGTAAGATGTTGCCAACCTTATGATAGGATTGAATCAGAGGTGGAAGTTTGTTTTCGGGTATCCTCGCCATAGCTAAAACATCTCTATTCCAGGTCAGGTCATGCCGGGTTGTATTATAAAGTCCAGTGATCGAAGTAGTAGAAGGATCGATGGCCCACTGACCGGTGAAGCGTTTAGTCATATAAGTATTACAATGGCCGAATTTTGCTGCTCGATCCCAGACCTCCGGCTGATTTTCTCTTATCCAGAGGATGGAACAGAGAGATGAACCACCAGAGACGGGCAGATTGCAAGTTTCGTTTAGAAATTTTTCCTCGCCGACCAGTTGCCGAATCTCTCTGGCCTGTTTATGAGAACGGCCATCCAGCATCAGAATAGCAGGACCTATTGCCTTTCCATCCTCTTCCATGGGCACCAGTCCAGGGGTCGTCACAGAAAAGGAGATCACGCCCACCTCGGTTAGATACTCTTTTATCTCAGCACAGCATTCTTTCAGAGCCCGCCACCATTTTTCAGGTTCAATATCTGCCTTTCCGTGGTCATAGAGATTGATCTGGTATTCCCGGGAAGTTTCACATCTTTTCCCGAGATCAGGGCTGAAAACTCCTATCTTGAAGGCGGTGGTTCCAACATCAATCGCAAGAATGTCCTTCTTCATGAGAAAATACCTTCACCTGTAAAGGGGATTACTTTGTCAAAGCGGCCAGAAGTTTTGGAAGTTTCCCCTCGAGCATATTATAGGTTTAATTTTCTCAAAATGCATTGGATTCGTCAAACGTACAATTCGATTGGGTTCGGACATGAAAGGCAGACACTCTAAATCATCAATTGCGATTTGAAATGTTGGATTATCAGTAGAAATCATGTATCCCAGGTGATTATATGGAAATCAAACCCTGGCTTTTTTGAGGTGGTGGAAATAGTGAAGTTATAGCTATTCAAACCTTCGAACAAGCGATCCCGCCTTGTCCACCCCGACTATTGGCTAAAGCATCCTTTTGCCGCCGCCGAGGTAGGCATCCCTCACCTGGACATTTTGGAGGAGGTCTTTTGCAGGTCCCTGAAGGACGATGCGACCTGTTTCCATGACATAACCCCGATGGGAGATGGCAAGGGCCATGGTCGCGTTCTGCTCCACCAGCAGGATCGTCATGGCGCCAGTGGCGTTGATATCTTTTATGACACGGAATACTTCCTGAACAAGGATCGGCGCCAGGCCGAGGGACGGCTCATCCATCAGCAAGATGTGCGGCCTGGCCATGAGGCCGCGGGCGATGGCCAGCATCTGCTGCTGGCCGCCGGAAAGGGTCCATCCGTGGGCGTGTTTAAGCCGCTCCAGGTCAGGGAAGATCTCGAACAACTTCGCCATGTCCGCTTCCATCTCTTCCCGGCGGACGCCGGAACGGTTAGAGGTTCCGAGGATCATATTCTCCCGCACCGTGAGGCCCGGAAAGACACGCCGGCCTTCGGGCACCTGAGAGATCCCCCGTTTGGCAATGGCCTCTGCAGAGAGACGATGGATAGGCTGGCCATCGAGCAGTACCTCCCCACGCAAAGGGTGGAGGAGGCCGGAGACCGTACGCAGGGTCGTCGATTTTCCTGCGCCGTTCGCTCCCAGGAGGCAGACGATCTCCTTCTCATTCACCTCAAGAGAGATTCCTCTCAAGGCCATTACTGCGCCATAAGCCACATGAACGTCTCGAATCTCAAACACCGAGGGCCACCTCCCTGTTGCCAAGATAAGCCTCCACGACCGCGGGATGCCGCAGCACTTCGTCTATCGTCCCTTCGGCGATCTTCTTGCCGAAATTGAGGACCGTTGCCGTTGCGGCGACCCTTGAGACCAGGGACATGTCATGTTCTACGATGACGATCGTGAGTCCCATCTCGTTCAGGCGTCGCAACAGCCGAATCAATTCCTGTTTCTCAGTCTGGTTCAATCCGGCGCCCGGCTCGTCGAGGAGCAGGAGTTCTGGCTCTCCGGCAATGGCGCGTGCCAATTCAACGAGTTTCTGGTGCCCGTAGGGAAGGCTCCGGCAGATCTCATAGGCCTTGTCGGAGAGTCCAGCGAACTCGATGGCAGCCAGGGCGCGTCCTTTGGTTTCGGTCTCGTTACCCCCAGCGCGCTTCGCCCCGACTAGGACGTTCTCCCAGACCGTCAATTCCCGGAAGAGACGCAGGTTCTGAAACGAGCGTGCCATGCCGCTGCTGGCGATGCGGCTCGGTCGAAGACCCGCCACGTCCTTCCCGAGGAAACGGATGCTCCCCGAGGTCGGCGCGTAGAGGCCTGACAGGAGGTTAATGTAAGTAGTCTTCCCGGAGCCGTTGGGTCCGATCAGGGCATGGATCTCCCCTCGCCGGACTACAAGGTCTACCTTATCCACGGCAACGAGGCCTCCGAAACGCTTGACGAGGCCCACGACGTAAAGGATCTCCTCGCCCGCAACGCCTCTGCCGACCTGAAGCGGACGCTCAGCCGGCGGCAATAGCCGCCGCCGCGCAAAGCGACGCCCCAACAACTTGACATAGCCCCAAAGTCCCTCGGGCATAAAAACGATCACCAGAATGATGACACAGCCATAGATCACGAGATAGATCTTCTTCAGGTCTCTTAGCCACTCGGGCAGGAAGGTGAGCAGACTTGCCCCCAGGATGGCGCCCAGAAAGGACTCGGTCCCCCCCACGAGCGCCATGGCCAGGAAGAGCACTGCATGGTCGAAGTTGAAGCTGTCCGGGCTGATATAGAGGTAACCGGAGGCATAGATCGTGCCCCCCAGCGCTCCGAGGACCGCACTCAAAGTGAATGCGCTCACCTTGATCCGGGGCGTATTGATTCCCAGCGCCTCCGCCGCCAGCTCATTCTCCCGGATGGCGCGCATGGCGCGGCCCAAGTCAGTATCCCGGAGCCACCAGACAAGACCGGCGACCAGGTAGAGCGCGGCGAGGGCAAACCAGGCATAGCGCTGAACCGAATTGAGGGGGATGAAGAAGGGCGGCCGCTTGATGTTGCTGATCCCATCCGGACCACCTGTGAAGGTGATCCAGTTCGTGGCGATGAGGGTAAAGATGACCTGGAAACAGATCGTGGTCATGGCCAGGTAGTGGCCGCCCAGCTTGAGTGTGGCCGTGCCCAGTATCCCGCCGGCCACTGCGGCCGCTACCAGGCCCAGCACCACGGCAACCCACCAGTTTATCCCCCAGTGGGTTGTACCGAGGGCCGCGGCGTAGGCCCCGATGCCGTAGAAGGCTGCCTGGGCCAGCGAGATCTGTCCGGCGTAGCCCAGAACAACCACCAAGCCGAGCGTCCCGATGCCCATCGCTGCGCCCAGGATCAGGAGGTTTGTGCTGTAGCGTGTGGTGAAGAGCAGAGGAAGGACCGCCACCAACACAGCTCCCAGTGCCAGGGCAAGGAGCCTGAATCGGAGGCGAGACCAGGCGGAAGCATGTACGGTCGCAGAATGGTTCATGCCTTCTCCGAGACTTTCTCGCCGAAGATTCCCTGGGGCCGCACGAGGAGGATCACAATGAGGACCAGAAAGGAGAACGCATCCTTGTAGACGGCAGAAATATAAGCGGAACCGAAGCTCTCGATCACGCCCAGTGCGAGGCCGCCCACGATGGCCCCCCGGACATCACCGAACCCGCCACAGATGGTTGCTGCGAAAGCCTTGAGGCCAAGCGTCGCCCCCATCTTGTGCGTCACGAAGAAGATGGGGGCTACCAGCATGCCGCTCAGGCCGCCCAGCAGGCTGCTGTAGATGAAGGTGAGGGCGATCATATAAACGACCGGGATGCCCAGGAGTCTGGCCATATCCTTGTCCTGGGAGGTGGCCTGCATCTTTTTGCCCAGAAGGGTGTACTCGAAGAACAGGTACTGGAGGCCGACGAGCAGCACTGCGACGGCGAGGATGATCAGGTATTGGTAGTCGAAAAAAACGCCTGCCACCGTGACGCCGCCGGTTCCACCCACCGTTTCGATCACCGGGCGAACCTTCTCCGGGCTCGAGCCGAAAATCGCCAGGGCCCCGTTCTGAAACATGATGCTGGCGCCGATCGTTGCGATGATGACGGGGAGGAAGGTCCGGTTTCGCAGCGGGTAGTAAACCGTGATTTCGAAGAGAAGCCCAATGCCCACCATGAGCAGCAGTGCCAGCGCAATGGCGGCAAAATAATCGAGCTTTAGACCCTGCCACAAAGCAACCAGGAAGTACGCGCCCAGCATGGAGAACTCGCCCTGGGCGAAGTTCACGACGTTGGTGGCCCGGAAGATCATGACGAACCCCAGGGCGACCAACGCGTAGACGCTCCCGATCGCAAGACCGGCGAAAACGAGCTGTCCGTTCATAGACAGATTTTCAGCCATACCTTGCCCTTCCCAGATTCAAGGGGGTGTCACGTAACCCTTCAGTCTCAGATCGAGATCCTGTCCTAGGAATCGGGATGGGGAAAAAATCCGCTTCACAAGATTTCGAAGGGGAGTCTACCCCGGTCCAACCCCCGCCCCATGTGACTGAGGGGCTACGGTGTCATGTGATTTCCGTAACTTGACCTTCCTAGCGGGAAACGTGAAGTGTCTTGAAATATTTGATGTTGCCGTTGACGTTCCGAACGACGTGATAGTGGTCCAGGCCGTCGCCGTTCTGATCGAAGTTGTACTCACCCTCAGCACCGGGGAATTTCTGGATCTCGAGGATCGCCTTCCGGAGGTTCTCGGGCTTGAAGTCGGGTGACCGCTTCATCGCTTCTGCGAAAACCATCACCGCATCGTAACACCAGGAGGCATACAGGTCGGGCTCCTGGTTGAACTTCGCCTTGTAAGCGGCAGCGAAAGCCTTGGAAGTAGGGCTTGCATCGGCGTTGAAATCCGCAACCCCGTAGGTGCCATAGAGCGAGTCTCCGGCCAGGTTCCGGCTATCAACGCCGGTGATCGAGGGGGAGCCCACCCACGTCACCTGGACGCCAAGCTGCTTGATCTGGCGGGCGAGCACGCCCAGGTCCGTACCGAAGGTCATGTAGGTGCTGAGGCCGGTGGCTCCCGACTTCTTGAGCGCCTGTACCACACCGGTAAAGTCCTTCTCCTGGTTGTTGTAACTCTGGTCGAGGACCATCTCTCCTCCCAGCGCCTTTACGGCCGGGACGAGGCTGTCTCGCGCGCCGTTGCCGAAAGCATCCGAGGCGTGAATGATGGCGATCTTCTTCAGCTTGAGCTCTTCTACCAGGAATTTGGCGACAACCTTGGCGCTCATGCCGTCGTGGGGCCGGAAGCGGAAGACCCACTGGCTACCGCTATGGGTGAGGCCGTAGTTGGTGCCGCCGATCGCCACGGGGATTTTGGCCTCGTTGATGGTCGGCAGCATGGCCTGTACCTGGGTGGATCGGATGGAACTCAGGATCACAGGAATCTCTTTGTCCTCCAGAAGTTTCTGGAGCGCCGCCACCCCGCCCGGGTTGGTCGTCTGATCGTCCTCGAGCACAACGGTAAGCTTTCGGCCCTTGATCCCCCCGGAAGCATTGATCTTGTCGATAGCGATCTCCGCCCCCTGTTTGTGGTACTTTCCCGACTCCGCCGCCTCGCCGGTCATGGGAATTATCTGGCCGATCTTGATCGGCTTGCCCTGGGCATGAGCCATTCCGAACGATAGGACGAGAACCCCGATGACTGCGATGCTAACATTCCAGCCCAAACGTGCATACATGTTCCTTCCTCCTTTTTTTGATATTTCCGTCAAGTCAACATTGACGAACGTACAGACAAGTGAGAATCTTCTGGAGGTAAATTGTGGAAATCTCCCGAAAGGTTCCCACACCAAACGTCTCCAGTGTTCCTGGTCGATTTGTCTTTGGGATTTGTTTGAAATGCGAAGGTCGTAGGTTTTTTCGTCGTGAGTAACGATGCCCAGTCCCTGATTCATCCAAAATCATTTGGGCTAATCATGCCATGGAAACAGGACGGCGTCAACAGTCCTGGTCCTGTTTGACTAGAAAAGGTGATTGTGAAAATTATCTTCTAACCATTATCGATTGGAATCTGGTACAGCAACAGAAATTCTTGGCCTTAGAAGAGGAAGTACTAAACGAAATTTCCTTTACCAAATTTTTGAAGCAGGTTGATGGTAAAAATTGGCGACTCCACCTACTGCTCAGTCACCGCGAAAAGCCCTCAAGCCCCCGGTGAAAAGGTGCTCCAAACAAGCTCGAAATTTTCTGCTAAAATTCCCTTGCCCCATAAATCCAATTTTTGTATAGTTAACTCACCCCAAAGCGAGTTCTTATCAAACAAATATCAAACTTTGTGCGGAGAACGATCGTCTAGTGTCCTGCGTCAGAAGTCCCTTTACTTTGAATGTCATTCCGGGCTTGACCCGGAATCCAATGATTTCAACTGGATTCCTGCCCAGGCTTCGCCGAGGCGAGCTTTTGCAGGAACGACAGCTTCTGAACTTATGTAAAGAAGTGTTGGACGCACTACACTAGGAACTGACGATGGTCGCTTTGAAAAAATGAGACCGTAGTTGCGGGAATGGCCACTCACTGAACGATGGGAAAAGACGCGATGGTACTCATACTGATGGGTCCGATGGGTTGCGGCAAAACCCTCGTCGGGAAAATGCTCGCTGAGAAACTCGGATGGCCTTTTTACGATGGAGATGATTTTCACCCCGTGAAAAATGTTGAAAAGATGCGGGCCGGCATTGCCTTGAACGACGAAGATCGTAGACTCTGGCTGGAAACGTTGCACGCTCACATACAACGCTGGCTGAAAGATGGACAGAACACCCTTCTGGCTTGTTCAGTCCTGAAACAGGCTTACCGGGACATTCTCGGTGTGAATCAGAGTACAGTGAGAACGGTCTATTTGAAAGGCTCCTACGAATTGTTGCGCGAACGAATTGAAGGACGTCAACATCCTTATATGAATAAGAGCTTGTTAAGGAGTCAATTAGACACTCTCGAAGAACCGAAAGACGGTTTATCCGTGGATATCTCTCCGCCCCCGGAAATCATTGTCAGGGCCATCATTGAAAACCTGAAGGGATCGAGCTGTGGATGAATCCGTCCTGTGTCCTTCCTAAGGACCCTGGATTAAACCTGTTGGTCTCCACCTGCAATGCATGATGAAGAATGAATATTCCGGACGCAAACAAACAAAAAAGGCAGGGTAAATTTCTGCTCCTGTCTCTTTATGGTTGCTTTTTGGTTCGCCCTTCCAATTTAAGGGACCCGTTTGAGTGCAACACTAAAAGATGGAGGAGCGGTCCAATCTAACTGCTCTCCTCTTAACGTGAACTCACTGGTAGCTTCACGACCTCTAAACCGAAGTTTGTATTTCCCACGATCTTCAATCACCTCGGCTTTCACTCTTTGCCAGCCAGGAGAACCCATTCTAGGATTGCCAGTTCGCCAAACATAAAGGTTGGCTTTTTCCTTGTCGATTTTCACTACGATTACAAAGAACTCTTCCTTACCAGATAACCCCTGCCATTTACCAAAAAAAGCTGATAGTTCTTTCGGTAACGAAGGGTCTGGTTGGACCATCTGAACGTCATCTGGCATAGAAGGGACAGCCATCGCCATAGGACAAAGCAGGACACTCATCAATACAATGCTTACCGGCGATACGATGAATGTTTTCATAATCGATTCCTCCTTTTGATTTTTTTATAGATAAAGACAAGAAAGGCTCCAAAAAGATAAAAATCTCCTTGGAGCCTTTGTATTGGCATCTTCTCGAAACCCCTTCTCATACTCCACCCCAAAAGGTTAAAGGTTAGGTTGTGAGGTTAATGAGAGACAGGTGGAAACCATTAAAAAATATTCTTAAATTTGGTGACTGTCAAGGCAAAAATTTTCTTGGAAATTTGACTCCTTATTGCTGGTTCTCGGTCGAAATCACCATCATACTTGACAATATCTGTATAGTCATTAACATGATGAATGACGGTTAGCATTGTGAGCTAATAAAGCCATAGTCAAAGGGGGATTCTACTATGACCAAGAGACTTATCGTTGTAATGTTGATTCTGAGCCTTATGGTTCCTGCCCTGATGGTATCTCAAACCCTGGGACAAACTCAGCCCAAGCAGGTACAAGTCAAAGAGCAACATCCAGCCATTCGAGCTGCGATTAAGGCACTCGAAAAGGCCAAATATGATCTTGAGCACGCCGCCCATGACTTCGGGGGCCACCGTGCCGAGGCATTAGAAGCCGTGAACAGAGCCATCGAGCAGCTGAGGAAGGCTCTGGAATATGACAGAAAGTAAAGGGATGCGGAGAGAAAATCCAAAGCCCTAAAAGGGCCAAGGACTATTGGTCGAAGAGTGTGGTCTTTGTGGCTTTTTTCTCTGCTCATCTCCCATAACCACACCGCATACACAACAACACACACTGATGTCCGGAGAAGGAAGCTCGCCGGCTTTTCGCTTTTCCCATGTCTCAAGAAATTCTTTAACTCGATCGCTGAGGCCGGCCATTAGTCTTGCTTCTCCACGTCGACCACAGCGGCCGTTTTCCCACTATTTTTCCCACTTTTAATTGACAAAATAGCTTATACTGCGTTAATTATGATTACAGAGTGCGTGATTCGTTTCGCTAACTTACTGAAATTCTTATCTGCCATTCTCCCATGATCAATGAGTAATACTTCCACCCCGGCCTACCGGCAGGCCCTGACCTAACCTGGTACAGGGCAGGCGGGCTTACCCCTCCTTGAAAGGGAGGGAAGGGGTGAAGAAATCAAGACTGCCGGGCGGGTAGGAATATTTCTAAAGTTTTGGAATTGCGGCATTCCCACCCGGCCCGTCAACGTTGAATGATTTTTTCACAGCTTCGGGGAGGGGAGAGGGGACGTTCAGGGGGGAGAAAGGAAGGATACGCGGATGAAGGTATGTCCGGAATGTCGAACAAAGAATGATGATTTAAACCATTTCTGCAAAAAATGTGGGTTTCTCCTTTCCAATTCTTCATTGAAAGAAAAGAGAGATAAGGTGCTAGCCCAGAAGAAGTTGCCCTGGAAGTGGATCACATTCATCGTTGCCTTTTTTGCGTTAGAGGGAGCTGTCTTCTAAATCATCGAGGGGAAAACGACGCCTAATCCAAAAATCGCCTCTCAACAGAAGGTGATGGAGAGGGTGGACTATTCAGGGCAGACGATTTCGACGACGGATATTGTGGCCAAAGTCGAAAGTGGGAAGATCTCCATCCCGATGGATGTCTTAAAAGAGAAAAAGATGGTTCGGTTTGAATATGAAGGCCATGGGGTAAAGGTTCCCCTCCTTGCCTATGTTACTTCGACTGGCAGGGTGGTCACCGCCGTCAGCATATGTGAGCCGTGTCGATCGACCCGGTTTCACATCGAGGGCAAAATCATCGTCTGTAACGTATGCGCCACAGGAATCCTGATCGAAGAGAAAGCTATTCTCAACTGGAAGCCGAGGGTTTAAACTGATTTCGCCATTCTCCTTTTTTAAAAGGAGATGAAAGGTCCTCCATATCCGGGTGGAGGGGTCAACAGGAGTGTCGATTTGCCCACGAGGTCACGGTGCGAGGGGCAAGAGGGCGATTCAAGGAGGAATCCAATGAAGACGAGGATTCGAAGAATCGGAGATAAAGTGCTTGAAGGGAGGGACGTCAGCATGAAGGACGCGCTCCCTCTATTAGGGGCAAAGGGGCCTGATATTTTGGATCTTGCTGCCGTCGCCAATCGTGTGAGGGAAGAGTTCAACGGAAATGAGATCGATCTCTGCTCACTCCTCAGCGCTAAATCAGGAAGATGTCCCGAGGACTGTGCTTTCTGTGCCCAGTCGGCTCACTACAAAACGGAAGCCCCTGTTTATCCCCTTTTGGATGTGGAGCGAATGGTAAAAGAGGCTAAAGAGGCACAGGCGAGAGGGACGCGTCGTTTCTGTCTGATCACGAGCGGCCGGGAGCCAAATGACAAAGAATTTGAAGTGATTCTGGGGGCTCTCGACCGGATACGGAGAGAAACAACGCTTGACCTCGATTGCTCTTTGGGAACGTTGAGTGAAGAAAGGGCAGATTCTTTAAAGAAAGTTGGAGTCACCCGATATAACCATAATGTAGAAACGGCGCAGAGTTATTTCCCTCAAATATGTTCGACCCACTCCTATGGGGATCGCGTTAAAACCATTGAAGTTTTGAAAAAACAGGGATTTTCCATCTGCTGTGGGGGAATTATCGGTTTGGGAGAATCGCCTCGACAACGACTGGAACTTGCCTTCTCCCTGAAGCAACTCGGAATCGACTGCATTCCCTTCAATATTCTTAATCCGAGACCGGGGACGCCGCTCGAACATTCGGAATCCATTCCTCCCATGGAAATCATAAAGACCATCTCTTTGTTTCGTCTCGTTCTACCCAAAGGGACGATCAAGATTGCGGGCGGCAGGGAAGCTAATCTGAGAGATTTACAGTCTTTGGCCCTTCTTGCCGGTGCGAATGGTCTGATTGTAGGAAATTATCTCACAACTCCCGGTCGGAGTGCGGAGGATGATTTTAGAATGATTAAGGATAGCGGGTTCAAATTAAGAGCGTAGAGGCCGGGCATGGAGCCCGTTCTTCAACGGGCCTGGAATGACTACGCGAGTCAACGGGAATGCACAACGAATCATGCCGAGCTGAGAAACCAAGAGACATCACCATATCCTGGAAATGTGCTCTCTTCTTCGCGGACGATCGACATTCGGGGCCGAAGGGTCGCGGATGGGGAGACTCGCTAACGAAGGCTTCTGCTTAAGGCCCCAATGGTTTTATTTCCATCATCGTACATTTTGAGCCGTCTATCATAATTTCGTCCCCGTCGCAGACATCGGTTTTAATAAGCTGGATTTTTGACGAAGGCTGGACGCTACAGTCCAAGACGTCAAAACGCACCACCGGCGATGATCCGGCATAAAGAACGACCGTATTGGTTCCTTCCAGAGAAAAATTGCTAAAACCTCCAATGGTCGTGCATTCTGCCGAGCTCAGATTCGGAAGCAGAAAAACGATCCCCAGGCATAAAGCCAAAAATAGGTTCTTTTTCATTCCTTAACCTCCTTGCCGTTGAGAATTACGAAACATCACGCTTAGCTCAAGTATATTTGAGAATGGCCTGAGTTGTAAACGGGATAAACGCTGTATTTTCTCATTGCAAATACTGTATTTTAAGGAGGCCTTTCGCCCGAGGGACCGATAAGAATTTCGTCGAATCGCCAGCCAGGATTTACAGCATGCGTTTGGACGAGACTTTTGCTATAATAAAAATCCTATGGACTCCGAAGTGTTGCGTTGGGACGGTGCCCGCATTGTTCCCAGCGGTGTCCGTGCCGGGCGAGTCTGGAAGAGGGCCAAGAGAGCACGGAGAGGAAAGGGTAATATATGAAGCGGAAGCGTTTTGTCGATTTGAGTTTGCCCATTGAATCAGGGCTCCCGAGTGACCCTCCGATGATGATTCCAAAAATCGATTATATTGATCACACCGAGGGCGCAGAACGGATGAAGGAGTTCTTTCCGGGAGTAACGCCCAAACAGTTACCCGGCGGTTTGGGATGGGCTGTGGAGGTTCTTACATTGACAAGCCATTCGGGAACGCATTTGGATGCTCCCTATCATTATCACCCGACCATGGACAAGGGAAAACTTTCGTTAACCATCGACCAGATCCCTCTGGATTGGTGTTTTAGCAATGGGGTGGTGCTCGATTTTCGCCACAAGGCCGACGGTGAAAGGATTAGGGCGGCGGACATAGAGAAGGAACTAAAGCGAATCGAGTATAAGATCCATCCGCTCGACATCGTTCTGATCCAGACCGGAGCGGATGCGGCCTGGGGTACACCTGCGTATTTGACCAAGGGCGCTGGGATGGATCGTGAAAGCACCCTGTTCCTCACGGAGAAAGGGGTAAAGGTGGTGGGCATTGATGCGTGGAGTTGGGATAGGCCCTTGCCTTTCCTGGCCAAAGAGTTCAAGGAAACCGGGGACCCAAGGGTCATCTGGGAAGCCCACTTTGCAGGAATTGAAATCGGATATTGTCATATGGAAAAATTAGCGAACTTATCAGCGATCGGGAAGCCGCATGGGTTTACGGTCTGCTGTTTTCCCATCAAGATCAAAAAGGCCAGTGCAGGCTGGGTCAGACCTGTTGCGATCATTGAAGAAAAGGTATAGACGGCTGTGTTGCATCCGTAGACCAGACGAAAGAGACAGCCGGGTCTCAAAGTCTTTAGGATGCGGTCTTTTAGGAATGGCAATCGGTGCTTGTGGAAAACGGGGCCATCTCAAAGATATGGAAGTCTGAATCTCACAGGAAAAAGGTTGCCGCCCTAAGACTTTTCTACCCGTCCATCTCTTCCGTCTTGTTCGGAAACGGTTCTCATTATCGTTACACTGTCTTTCAGTGGAGAAGGACGGTCGACTTATTTTTTGAGCAATAAGAGCGGATGAGAATATGATTAAGAATTTTGGGAAGAAAAAGCCAAAGGTTGATCCCTCCGTTTTTGTCAGCGAGGATGCCTATTTGGTCGGGGATATAAAAATAGGGAGAAATTCCAGTGTTTGGCCCGGAGCGGTTTTGAGAGCCGATCGATTCCGAATCCAAATTGGGCGCAATTGCAGTATTCAGGATAATTGTGTCGTTCATGCGGGCGTGGCGGATGTCATCATCGGAGACAATGTCACAGTGGGACACAGCTCGGTCATCCATTGTTTCCGAATCGGAAACAATGTTCTTATCGGAATGCATACCTCCCTAGGCATGTTTGTTGAGATTGGTGACGAGTGTATCATCGGCGCCCATTCGATGGTGAAGGATAACCTTAAGATTCCTGCAAGATCTTTGGTCATGGGAGTGCCGGCCAAGATCAAGAGAGCGGTAAACAGAAAAGAGATAGAGAGGATTATTTCCGGGGCCAACTTTTACGTGGACCTCTCAAGAGACTTCAAAAAAGAAGGTCTTTGAATCGAGATATTGTGAAGGGAAAAACCTGAGAATGTGAAGAACCAAGTTCGTACTGTCTGGAAGGCTATGTTCTTATCATCGCTCTTTCGGAGGTTCGCTATTACCCTTTTGTCGGGTGTAGATGGTTTTGTAACGATCGTGGAAGGCAGTGATGCACGTCGTGCATTCTTCAGAGGAGGTGTCGACGGGTTCCAGAAGAACTTCAAATCCAAGCTCCCTGTATTGCTCTGCCATCTCGGATAGACGGGGTTCATCAACGGTGAATCTCTTCTCCCATCCTTCCTTATTAAGTTCTTGTTCCCTGGTCATCCTTTGAATCCTCTCCCGCTATTGCGGCCGTATAAGACCCTCCATCCATCTGAGTGCGAGATGGCCTTTGGCTTGCAGACCCGGACACAGGGTGCTGGTTCATCACCGTAGCCGGGTCTGCAGGGAGCGCAACGATACCGGACTTTGTTTCGCTCTTCATGCTTTACAAAGGCGACCGGTTCTCCGCGGAAGATGTCGATCTCATCCGGCCCCACCTCGAGGATTTTGACTGGGCAGACTTCAAGACACTTTCCGCAGCCGTTGCACTTGACCGTATCAATGACGACATACCAGTCGTCAGACCCATCTTTAAAACCATAATTGGCTATCATGTGTTATTCGTTTTTCTTTTGCTTTATTGACTCCGCAATCCACATTCCGCACTCCGCAATGCTTCTAGGCTTTTCTCGCACTCTTCGCCTTTCCCATCTTCAAGAGCGCATTTCCTAGGAGGGCCGCTCCGATAGCGCCTGCCAGTTGTGTGTCGAAGGGATACCCGCGATCAACATACTCTTTCTTATTCCAAACACGGTCTGCCGTTTTAATGCCCAATTCCTTTTCTAGTCTCTTTACCACACCTTCGTTCTTGGCAATGCCGCCCGTGATGACAAACTTTTCCTTCACACCCAGGCGGTTCAGTAGCTCCATGATTCGGTGGGCCATCGCCGAGCAGTAAGCAGCCATGATATCGTTTTCAGGCATCCCTGTCTCCAACAAGCCGACGACCTCACTCTTGGCAAATACGACACAAGTGCTGCTGATCATGGGAGGTTCTTTCTGAATCTTAAAGGAACGGGTTCCGATCTCCCAGACGGGGACGCGGATCAGGTCAGCAAAGACTTCCATCCCACGGCCAGTTCCTGCAGCGCACTTGTCGTTCATCATAAAATTGAGGACCTTTCCTCGATCATCGACGTTGATCGCTTTACAATCCTGTCCACCCATGTCCATGACGGTCCTGACATCCGGCCCGTACATAAAATTAGCCCCCCGAGCGTGGCAAGAAATCTCGGTAATCGAATGCTGGGCCATGGGGACATTGACCCTTCCGTAGCCTGTCCCGATGCAGTAATCAATGTTATCAATTTTCAAATCGTTTTTTTCTAACGCAAAATCCATTCCTTTTCTGGCACTGTTGGGACTGTCTGAACCGGTCCGCGTGTTGCCATAGGCATAAAATTCACCGTCCACCATCACGACGGCTTGAGTGCTCACGGACCCGACATCGACCCCGGCCGTGATCACCTTCCCTTTTTTCCAATCGATATCCGGGTTGACCCAATTGGTTTCAGGCCATTCCCAAAATTCTTGGGTTTTCACTTCCGCTGCCATTTTCTTCTCCGTTATCTGTCCCGTGCCTTCGCTTTGCCGGCAGGTGTCCTGCGAGCCCCGCCTCGTAGGCGGGGTCAAGGGACACAACTATAACAATATTTCTTTCCCGGGAAGCCTCGGCTTGTGGCCGGGAAGCTTCACTTCTTCTGTCATGACCCCGGCAAGTGCCGCTTCGGCCGCCCCGAGAGCCCCGACATAATCAGGGTCCTCTGGAACCAGGACATTCATCTCGATACTCTTCTTAAGAGAGTCAACGAACCCAGCGTTTCTTGCCAAGCCGCCGACCATCGCCACATCTTTATCCAATCCGACGATACGTGCGACGGAAGCAATTCTCCCGGCAATGGCATTCATCACCGCCCGGGCAATATCTGGTTTGGGCGTCTTTTGATGAATGAGCGAAACCACCTCAGATTCTCCGAAAACCGCACATTGGGCATTGGTCGAGAGGGTTTGTGTGGATTGAAGGGTGATCTTGGACATCTCATCCACGGAAACCTCAAGTGCCCTGGCCATCGCTTCAACAAACGTGCCTGTCCCGGCTGCGCATTTCTCGTTGATGGCAAAGTCCAACACTTTTCCGTCAGCGCCGACTTTGATCGCCCGAGCTTCTTCTGCCCCCACATCAATCACGGTTCTTGCCGAGGGAATCAGTTTATTGATCCCGCGAGCGTCGGCCGCCGCGTCGGAGATAGACCCGTTTGCGAAGGCGACTCGTTTCGCGGCACTCCCTGTGGCCACAACCCGCTCCACATCCTTCCGGGCAATGCCAGCCTTTTTCAGGACCTCATTATAGAGTTGTTCTACAGCGTCAGCCTTTTTAATTCCTGTGGGCCCCGCCACGATTCCTAGAATTTGGCCGTCTTTCTTGATGACGATATGAACATTTTTCCCGCCTACATCTATCCCTGCAACGATCATCAGGATCCTCCCTTTTTTATCTCTAAGCTATCGTCTTAAGCCTTAGTGCTGGCCTCTGCACATGAGCTTTATATCCTTTTTTCTATAACATAATATCGTTTATCCCAAAAGGCATTCTTGCAAGGGGCCGTTTCAATGTTTTAATGAATTCTGTTTTTATGTTATATTTAAAACCTAGCCATTCACGGATAACCAGGCAGAAAGGTGAAGGTTTCTTATGATCTCATTCGAAGAAGCGTTAGATCATATTCTTTCCCGTATTCAACCCTTAGGGGTTGAAAAAGTCCTCCTGCTTGAGAGTCTGGGGAGAATCATCGGAGAAGATATCTACGCCAAGAGAAATATCCCCCCGTTGGATAATTCAGCAATGGATGGGTATGCCTTGAGATCAGAGGATATCCGGGAGGCCTCGCAAAACCATCCTGTCCGATTAGTTGTTATCGAGGATCTTCCGGCAGGTTTCATTTCAACCAAGGGTATCGAGAAAGGAAAGGCCATCCGAATTATGACAGGTGCTCCCATTCCGAAGGGAGCAGATACAGTTGTTCCCGTTGAAGTGACAACGAGGGAAGATGGATTTGCCTTGATCTTCAAGGCGACTGGTCCTGGCGAAAACATCCGGAAGTCCGGAGAGGATGTGAAACAAGGAGATCGTGTGATCTCCAGGGGGGATATTGTGCGCCCTCCAGAGGCGGGAATGCTTGCTTCCGTGGGACGCTCCTCTATCCCTGTTTATCAGAGGCCGCTGGTCGCCATTCTCTGTACTGGGGATGAATTAGTCGATGTGGACGGGGATCTTGATGGGGCCAAAATCATCTCAAGCAATTCGTACACGTTAGCGGCCCAGGTGAAAGATTGCGGAGCCATTCCCCTTCAGTTGGGTATTGCCAAGGACCGGAAAGAGGAGATCGAGGAGAAACTTCGTCAGGGAATGCGAGCAGATGTTCTGATCTCTTCAGCCGGGGTTTCCGTGGGCGACTATGATTTCGTTAAGGATGTCATGAAGCATTTGGGGATGGAGATGGTTTTTTGGAAAGTTGCCATGAGGCCTGGGCAACCCCTGGCCTTTGGGACGATTGGAGGAAAGCCCGTGTTCAGCCTTCCTGGGAATCCTGTCTCATCCATGATCTCTTTCGAGCAATTTGTGAGACCCTCCCTTTTGAAGATGCTGGGGCGCCATCACATTTTCCGGCCCCTGGTCGAGGCCATCCTGAAAGAGGAGATCATGAAAATGGCCGGAAGACGTTATTTCGTCAGGGGCTCCGTTTCTTTTGAAAAGGATCGATATGTTGTCACCGCCACCGGAGAGCAGGGGTCTGGAATTCTGAGGTCCATGGTCAAGGCAAATGGGCTAATCGTCATCCCTGAAGATCAGGAAATCGTGAGGGCAGGGGAGAGAGTTAAAGTTCAATTGCTGGATAGAGACTTCTGACTGGAATAGTGGATAATGGAAATGTGAAATATTGGGTTGAAAGAATTATGTAGTTATTCGCCATCATTCCATTATTCCAACATTCCAATATTCCGAGGAACATCTGGATGATTCCCATCATTTCGATTGTTGGAAAATCGGACAGCGGGAAGACCACGCTGATTGAGAAATTGGTTCCCGAATTGACTCGGCGAGGTTATCGGGTGGCAACGGTCAAGCACGATATGCATGGGTTTGAAGTGGATCGGGAGGGGAAGGATAGTTGGCGACACAAGCAGGCAGGGGCCCACACCGTCGTCATCTCGTCGCCACACAAGCTCGCTTTGATTCGGGATGTGGAAAAGGATTTAACCCTGGATGAAATCCGGGGAAGATGGATTCAGGATGTGGACCTCATCCTTTCAGAAGGATATAAAAGGGACGTCCAGCCTAAGGTTGAGGTTTTTCGGAAGGAGAAACATGAAAAACTTCTCTGCACAAAGAAAGATAACCTGGTCGCTCTCGTTTCGGATCAAAAATTCCGTGTGGGTGTTCCCTGTTTCGACCTTGAAGATATGAGAGGGTTATCCGACTTCATCGAGAAAGAATTCTTGAAGTCGAAGAAGGAGAAAGGGATTTCCTTAAGGGTTAATGGAAGACCGATTCCAATGACCCCTTTCGTCAGAGATTTCTTAACCAAAACGACCAGAGGGATGCTTTCGGCCCTGAGAGGATGTGAAACGCCTGAACGGATTGAGATTCATATTGAAGAGGGGGGGAGGGGGCAGTAACGGCTTCCCCGCACCCTTCAAGACGCTCCCCTTCGTTGGGATGTCTCATATTCTATCCCGAAGTGGTTCCACCTCTACGCCTACCGGGAGATAAAAGATTTCGGATGGCGAACCTGTCTTGACTACTCTCCCTTCTGAATAGACAATGATTTTGTCGGCCATGGTATAAGCTTCCATCACGTCATGCGTCACGAGGACCACTGGGATATCAAAATCATTTCTGATCTCCTTCAGGAGCCTTCTCATTTCTAGGCGTATCGGGCCATCGAGCGCTGAAAAGGGCTCGTCTAAAAGGAGTGCTTTGGGTCTCCGGATGAGGGCTCTCGCAAGCGCGACCCTCTGTTTTTGACCTCCGGAGATTTCTGAAGGGAACTTGTCTTCCAACCCTTGGAGGTGGAACAAGTTAATCATTTCGGCGACTTTATCCCTTATCTCAGAACGACGCAGTCCTTTCAGCCCGTAGGCTATGTTTCCTTTCACGGTCATATGGGGGAAAAGAACACGATCCTGGAAAACATATCCGAAGGACCGTTCTTGAGGAGGCACATTTATTTCTAAGGTGTTATCAAAAAAGAGATCTCCGTTGGAGCGAATGAATCCTTGGTCAGGTTCCATAAGACCGGCGACGCATTGAAGGGTCAAGGACTTCCCCGACCCCGAATAACCAAAAAGAATGGCGAGCTCATTCCCTATCTTCCATTCCACGTCGAGTGTAAATCCTTTGACTTTTTTCAACAATTTTATTGATAGTCCCATCAGATTGTCCTCTTGGTAAATTGGTTTGCGATATAAAGAAATAGCCCTGACATGAGGGAAAAGAAGATGACCATCAAATTAGCGTTTGACCAATCCCCACTGCTTGCGGAGGTATAAATCGCAATGGGCATGGTGTTTGTTTTTCCGGGGATGTTTCCTGCAACCATCAGGGTGGCGCCAAATTCTCCCATCGCCCTGGCAAAAGAAAGGACCGTTCCGGCAACGATGCCCTTTTTTGCAAGAGGAAGCACGACCCGGAGGGCCGTTTCAAATTCTGAATGGCCCAAGGTGAGCGAGGCGTTGATGAGACTTTTGTCCACGGATTCGATAGCGGCTCTTGTGGTCCTGATCATCAGCGGCAGGGCTACCACAAAGGAGGCAAGGACGGCTGCGTACCAGGTAAACATGATCCCCCATCCTGTCCAATCGTAAACGAATCTGCCGATCAAACCGTTTCTCCCCAAGAGTATAATCAGATAATACCCCGTTACCGTGGGCGGCAGTACCAGGGGGAGGGTGAAGAGGATATCGATCAACTCTTTTCCCTTGAAGTTTTTACTGGCAAGGAGATATGCGGCCGTAATCCCTACCATCACAATTAAGAAAGTTGCAGCCAATGCCACCTGTACGGAAAGTCTTAGAGAGAAGAGTAGGGTGCTATCCATGATTTTTTATTTTGTTATCTCGAACCCAAATTTTAGAAGAACCTTTTTTCCCTCTTCAGACGTGGTAAGAGAAATAAATGATTTTGCTAAATTTTCATTCCGCGTCCCCTTGACCAAAGCAATGGGATAAACAATAGGCCGATGGCTCCCTTCCGGCGCGACGGCAACAATTTTAACTCGTTTATCTCTGACGAAAGCATCCGTTGAGTAGACGATTGCTGCATCGACTTCATTCCCGGCAACGTAGTCCAAACCCTGTCTGACGTGCTCGGCAAAGATGAGTTTTTCCTTGATCGTGTCCCATAAACTAAAATATCTTAGAACCTCTTCCGCATATCTCCCTGCCGGAACCGTTTTAGGGTTTCCGATGACGACCCTTTTTATCTGATTTTTTTGGAGGTCCTGGAATGAGTTTACGGGGATCTTTGAACGAGTGGGTGTTACCAAGACCAGTTGATTGCTTGCAAAATTGGCCCTTGAATTGGCCACCAGGAGGCCTTTACGGTCAATATCGTCCAGGTCCTTTTGTGCCGCAGAGGCAAATAGGTCGACCGGGGCGCCGGCCTCGATTTGCCTTGCAAGATCCCCTGAGGCGCCAAAATTAAATACCAGCTTTGCTCCTGGATGCTTCTCACTAAAGATCTTCCCAATTTCTCCAAATGCGTCTTTGAGACTAATCGCAGCAGAAACAGTAATCTCTTTTGCTGATTCGGCAAACAAGAATTCAGCACTTTGGATCACCATCACAATCAGAAGGAGGGCCATCAAAGAATTCTTTTTCATTTTCACCTTTTTATTTCCATGGCCCAAAATGTTTGTCGTAGATTTTCACCAACCCTTTTTCCACATCTTTCCGGAACCGTTCATAGCGGCTCATGAGATCTTTTCCCTGAGAGGTGACCCGGGACCCTCCTCCGGATGAGCCGCCGACCTTCCGTTCCAGGAGAGCGAAGCCGAGCCTTTTCTCAAGATTCTGGATTAAGCGCCATGCCTTACTGTAAGACATACCCATCTGATGGGCTGCCCGGTGGAGGGACGTCATTTTTTCGACTCGTCGCAAAAGTTCATAAGGACCATCTCCGAAGGCTTTTCCATGGTGATCCACCCAGACCTTGTAACCGACCTTCATGATTTCACTTCCATCGTTATTCTTTACTGAGGATAACGCTAATATACTGAATACCGTTGAATCTGTCAAGGACTTGGTTCGTTTGCGTCCGGACACCCTATTTGTTAAGATACGGGAAGTTCTGGTGGTTCAGGATGAAGGAAGGGAAAATCATTTTTATCCTATTGACCGGTGCGATTTTCTTACTGCTACAGGGGATTCCTGTTGCTGTAGAAGGCGTGAACCCCGTTAGAAACTCCGGCGCGACATCAAGCCCTGCCGGAGCTATTTTTGGACCCAATCCCGCTGGAGCGCAGCGGGACATCGTTTCTAACGGGGTGAACCGGGAAGAAATGAAGCTCGAAGAACAACGAATTCTCGATTGGCGAAAGGAGCGGGATGCATTCTTCAAGAACCACCAGCGGTCCCCTCTCCTCCCTAATGAGAAAAGACTTTTTAAAGGGCTGAAATACTACCCCTTCGATCCGAAATATCACTTCTCCGGCCAGATTGAGCGCTTCGTTTTCCACATTAATAACCCGAAATATTATGCCACCTTTTTGACGAACAAAGGAACCAACAAGCGTTATCTTCGATATGGGGAATTTCATTTTCGATTAGGGGAGAAGGAATACACCCTGGAAATTTATAAATCCATTCTGAGCGATATGCTCTTCATTCCGTTTAAAGACGGGACGAACGGGAAAGAGAGCTACGAAGGCGGACGCTATATCGATGCGGAGATCCTGCCGGCGTATAAGATGATCCTGGACTTCAATATGGCTTACAATCCCTCTTGTGCCTATGACGAAAAATTCATCTGTGTTTTGCCTCCCCGGGAAAATATGCTGGATGTCGGAATTCGGGCAGGCGAGAAAAATTTCAAATAATTCCCTTCAGAAGAAATCTTCTATCGTTTCTTAATCGTTCTTCCAATACCTATGGTAATGAAGAAGATGGCCAGGGTTCCAATCAGGCCTGAGAGTGCGGTTGACACTTTTTCATTCTTAACCCAAGGAAGGGAATAATCAGAGAAAGGTGCATGCCTCCAGAATATCCAACCTTTGCCCTTTTCCAAAAATCCCTTTGTCTCTGCCACTTTTTCAAGGCCATTAGGAGAAGTGGAGGCAAAGGGTGAAAGTAAAAGAGCGACCAGGAGAGAAAATCCTAATCCGATGTATACGAAACCGTTAAGCCGTCTTTTCATGGATCGCCTCCTTTTTGCTATCCTCTTGCCTCACACGATAGGCGGACACCAAATCCGGTCTCGTTTTCAGGATGAGAGAGACAGCGGCCGTGGTGATGATCGCCTCGCCGATGCCGATGAGTGCGTGAGTGCCTGCCATGGCAAGCAAAGCTACCTTGAAGGGAGAAGTCCCTGAGATTGCCAATTCGATGGCCGCCGCAGAAGCTCCCATCACGATGGAAAACCACGACGCAATGGCCAAGGCTGTGAAAAAGCCCTTTCGAGTTTTCTGAAACAAGGAGAAGAAGAAGATGAAAATACCATAACCCCCCAATGCTCCGATGACACCCATGTTAAAGATGTTGGATCCGATGGCGGTCAATCCTCCATCAGCAAACCCGAGACATTGAACAAAAAGGACAATCGTCATGATGATGAGGCTTGCCCAGGGACCTAGGAGGACCGAAGAGAAGACCGCTCCCAGGAAATGGCCGCTGGTTCCTCCAGCCACAGGAAAATTGATCATCTGAGCGGCGAAGATGAAGGCAGCCGTCACACCCATCAGGGGAACTTCTCGCTCTCCAAAGTTACGGTTCACCCTTTTTACGCCGTAGGCACAAGCCGCAGCAGAAATAACAAAGGTCGCGGCGTTGAGGCCGTTGCTTAAAAATCCGTCGGGTATGTGCATAAATCCTTTCTTCTGTCCCGGGCTTGAATTCTTGGCCATAAAAAAGCCACGAAGACTTTTTCTACTTCTGTAGATAAAAAGACCTTCGTGGCCGAATAAGTTGTGAGCGAGGAGGTTTGAGTTCGAAGTTTAAGGCCCGACACTATCTGGATTCTTCCAAGATAATGCGGTGATCAATAAGATTCATTTCTTTAATCCGGGCCTTAATCCGTTTTTGTTCCCCGAAGATGTTTTGAAGATAGAGTTCGTCCTTTTCCGGCCGTAGGATGGAGATATCCTCCAAAATCAATTCTTCCTTTCCTTCTTTCACTAAGTATGCATTCGCCTCGCACATCGTCTCCTCCTAAATGAACGTGCCCGTGTCCGTTCCGGTTTACGCCATTTTTCATATTTTATGTCGCAGCCAGTTCTTTAATCCGTTTCATGAGTTGATCGACCAAGTGGGGAAGGGGCTCTTTGGGGGCCCCGATAATTTCTATCTCCTGCATTTTCAAGGGGAGGAGGCATTTCATCGCAGGCGACGAAGCAATGGCTTCCGCCATCTTTGGGGTGAGTTCTCCCATCATTGCATTCGCCAATACAATGCCCGTCGTCCCAATGATGATATCCACTGTCTTTACGGTTTGAATGATAGCATTCTCACCAGAAGCGCCCTTATTCGCCCCTGCTTTTAACATCGCCCCGGTTGCCATCGCATTCGTTCCCAGACCGATGATCTCCACCTCTTCGGCGAGGGTTTCCCGCAAGTGCTTGATCACGAGGCTTCCAATTCCTCCCCCCTGACTATCGATGACAGCGACAGATTTCTTTCTCTTTTCCATCCTTCATTCTATCAAACAAAAAAACCACTTACGGCCGGGCCTTCGTTCGGGGCTTCGCCTTCGTGGCTCATCTCTATTTAAACAATAACGGCATGATTTGTCAACAGATGTTTAACCCATTAGGGCTCGAAAAACCTTTTGACGGAGGCGGCGAGGGCTTTGGCGATTTTTTCTTGAAATGGATCACTGTTGAGCAGGCGTTCATCTTCCTTATTGGTCATATAAGCCATCTCCACCAGCACAGACGGAATGTCCGGGGCCCTCAAAACAATGAAATTAGCCTGCCGATAGGAAGCGTATTTTAATGGGTTAACAGTCTTGATGTCCTTGAGAAGCGTTTCGGCGAATCGAAAGCTATCTCTCATCGTGTCGTTTTGTCTGAGGTCCAGCAGGATTTGATTGAGATTGGGATCTTTGGAGAGGCCGGTAGGTTTTGAAAAGGCCCCGCCTAAGATGTTTGACAGGTTTTCTTTGTCCGCCAGGGTCTTTGCTGCCTCGTCCGTCGCGCCGGACAGAGAGAGGCAATAAATCGATGAGCCCCTTGCTTGGGGATTGAAGCTTCCATCAGTGTGAAGACTGATGAAGAGATCAGCACCGTATTCCCGGGCTATCCTGGTCCTTTCTTCCAGACGGATGAAGTAATCGCCCTTTCTGGTGAGAAAGGCTTGACCCTGCCTGTTCTGATTAAGGAGACGAACTAATTTTTCCCCCACCCTTAATACAATATCCTTCTCCATCGTCTTCTTCGGGCCAACCGCCCCGGGGTCTTCCCCGCCATGACCAGGATCAACGACGATGATCTTGGTCCCTTTTGACTTGACCTCTTTTTGCTTTTGCCTCTCCTCTATTTCCTTCTTCTCCTGCACGACGTCGACGAGGTCAACGACGAGGCGATAGGTTTTCTCCTGGTAAGGCTTCAGGATAAAGACATTGGCTTGCAAAGGCTTTTTTTGATGGAGAACCATTCTGACTCTTTCGTTGCCAAGATCGGTCAGACTAATCTTGCCAAGAAATGGGTCTCTGACTTGTAGCTCTCTCTTAGGTGTGTAGAAAGATACCCCTTTCAATTCCAACTGGAATTGGGGAGGGCTTTCCTGTGAAGAGGTCTCATATTGGACGGATTCGGTGAGGTCGATGACCACTCGGGTGTGATCCGGGGCAGACCAAGACCTCACATCCGTGATCAGGGCAGCCAGGGCAGAGCAAGGGTATAGAAGCAGGATGGAGACTGAGAAGAAGCGCAGGAAAATAATTTTTAAAAATTTATTTCCCATCTTTGACCGGAACGTGCCAAACAAGCCGCCTTGTCGGGCCGAGGCTTCGCTTAGCGATATCACAACCGATTCAGTATGTCAATCCGCTCGTAAAGATCAATGCGGCCAAAATTCCGGGTCTGGCATCATCCCTCCAGGCACAACGGATCCTATTGACCAGAGGATACCCTTTTCACGGGTTCTAACATTTTGGGGGCTGTTTTACAATGAAAAATTTGCTTGTATTCCGGTCTTCCTGATGGTATCTTATTTTTAGGAAGTCAAACTCTACGAGGAGGTGAAAAATATGGCAGTTTCGTTGAAACCTGTCGTCAAAGCGAGTGACAAATTAAAGGGATTGTTGAATGACGCCATTGCCAGGGAGATTCAAGTTAGCATCCAGTATATGTGGCAGCACGTGCAGGTCGTAGGGGTGAAAGGCGTTGCCGTCCAGGATAAATTCCAACAGACAGCGATCGCAGAAATGAAACATGCTGAGAAGATTGCAGAGAGGCTTTGGTATCTTGAGGGAACGCCGACGACCAAACCAGCCCCGATCAAGGTGGGCGAGAGTTTGAGAGAGTTCCTCGAGCTTGATACAAAAGCAGAAGTGGAAGCGATCGAGATGTATAGAGGAATTATCGAGCAGGCTCAGAAGGAAGGGGATGTTACCACAGCCTTCATGTTTAAAGAGATCCTGGAAGATGAAGAAGAGCATCACGATCTCTTTACGACGATGCTCGAAGAAGTGTAGGATTTGTCAATCCCCCCACCCCTCCGCGCCCTGTGGAATGTGGGGGGATTTTCTATTTGCCCACACCCGGACTGAAGATGACCCCGACTTTAGTTCTTGTGACATCCCGAGAACCGGGCATTTTCATGGGCAGGCTCTGATGATCGCAGACGCCATCCCCCGTTCTCTCCAAGATTTCGGTTAATCTGTGAGGACGAAATCGAGATCGATGATCCCAATACGCTGGCTGAAATCCTTTTCTGTTTCCGCAGGAGGAGGTCCTATCGGCCCGCCGCTGAACGCTACCGGAAAGCGAGCGTTTTCTTAGTTTTCCCGAGCAGTCCACGATGCTCTGAGAACGAGTTCTTCCCCCAGTAAATTCTGAACGGAAGAGTTATTTTATTGTCTTATCTTGCGTATTCTAATTTTCCCCTGCACATATTGCATAAAGCTAAGAGCCGGCACTTGCCTCGAAACCTTGACAGAAATTGGGAATGCGGATTAAATTTGTAAAAGTTAAAAAATATAAGAAGATATGATATCAGCTATTCTTCTCGGAGCAGGTCAGTCAAAAAGGATGGGGGTTGATAAACTATCGCTCCCCTGGGGAAGAGGGACTATTCTAGGGCATTGTTTCAATATGCTTTTGGGATCCGATGTACAGGAGCTGGTCGTCGTCCTTGGTATCCAAAATGAAGGGCTAAAAAACCTATTTCAGGGGCGAACGGTGAAAGTCGTCGTTAATCCTTATTCTAATAAAGGTATGAGTACATCCATTCGCAGAGGCATCGAGGCGCTCCGTCCAAAAAGCGATGGGATTCTCATCGCTCTGGGGGATCAGCCTTTTCTCAAAACGAGGACGATTAATGTCTTGATCCACGCCTTTGAGCAGGGAAGAGGACGGATTGTCGTTCCCTCCTTTCGGGGAAGAAGGGGGCACCCCGCTATTTTCGACCGAAAGTACAAAAGGGAGTTATTGAATTTGCAGGGGGATGTGGGAGGAAGATCCGTTATGGAGCGGCACCCTAAAGATGTACGAGTCGTTCCAGTAAAATCAATAGGTGTGGTAACGGATGTGGATACGTGGCAAGATTATAAACACCAGTTAAGAGTTTAGAATGAAGAGTCGAGACTGGGAAGAGATGGGGGGAAGGGGAAGGGAAGGATGAAGAAGGGGGTTCAGATGAAATCAAAGAAAAGTATGGATCAATTGGTCGTTTTGATCCGAGGAGCCGGCGAGATAGCCAGCGGGGTTGCCCACCGACTTCAGCGCTCCCACTTTAAAGTCTGCATGACAGAGATTCCCCATCCTCTTGCGGTGAGAAGAAGGGTAGCCTTCAGCGAGGCGATCTATGACGGCGAGAAAGAAGTGGAAGGCGTCCGGGCGAAATTTATTTCCAAGTCGGAGGAGATCGAATCCGTTTGGAAGAAAGGGAATATTCCGATTCTTATTGATCCCGATGGGAAGAAGACAAGGAATTTTACAAAACCCGATGTCCTGGTCGACGCCATCATGGCTAAAAGAAATTTAGGCACTCAGGTCAACGATGCTCCTTTGGTGATCGGTCTCGGCCCGGGTTTTGCAGCGGGGAGGGATGTCCATATCGTCATCGAAACGAATCGAGGACATGATCTGGGCAAGACGATCCTGAAGGGGACAGCAGAACCTGATACGGGTGTTCCGGGTGAGATCGGAGGGTACATGATGGAGAGACTTCTTCGGACGATGAAGAAGGGAATTTTCCATCCACAAAAATCAATCGGAGACAGAGTGAATAAAGGGTCGGTGGTGGCTGTGGTAGACGATTTTCCGGTTATCGCTAAAATCAGCGGGGTCTTGAGGGGGCTTCTTCGAGAGGGAGTGGAAGTAAAAAAAGGGATGAAGGTGGGTGATGTCGATCCGAGGGGTAAAAAGGAGTCTTGCTTTACCATCTCAGATAAATCCAGAGCCATCGGCGGAGGAGTGCTGGAGGCCGTCCTTTATTGGTTTAATGGATGATATCCGTCGAGATTTGGTGTGGGTGGTAACCCCACCCAGCCTCCCCTTAACTAAGGGGAGGTGTGGAGGGGTTATGTGGAGGGACCAATGGGTTCTCTGACCGGGGCCCTGGGCATCAAGACAAGGGAGGTAATTAGTTTAGTTGGAGCAGGGGGAAAGACGACCCTGATGTTTCGCCTCGCCCAGGAGTTGACGGTCAGCGGGAAAAGGGTGGTTACCACCACAACGACGAAAATATTAGAACCTGCTCCAGAGGAAACGGGGTCTCTTTTTATTGATCCGGATGAGGAGAGGATCAAAACTTTTGTGAGGCGTCAGCTCGACCAATACCATCATATCACCGTCGCCATGGAGAGACTCGGATCAGCGAAATTGAAGGGGATTTCTCCAAATTTAGTGAACGGGCTTTGGCGTTTAGGTGGAATGGATGCGATGATAATAGAGGCAGATGGTGCGGCGGGCCGGCCGGTTAAAGCACCGAGGGAGAATGAACCTGTGATTCCGACGACCACAACTTTAGTGGTGGCTATTTTGGGAGTAGACGGGATGGGGAAGGAATTAAATGATGAAAACGTTTTTCAGCCGGAGAGGGTTTCAAGAATAACAGGAATTCCTGTTGGAGAGAGGCTGACGGATGAGGCGATGGCTATTTTAATGACTCATTCCGGGGGCATCTTTAAAGGAGCCCCACCTTCGTCAAGGGTCGTCGCCTTCCTCAATAAGGCGGATATTCCAGATGGGATAGCGGGGGCAAAAAGGATTGCCCAAAAAATTCTTAGTAAAAAAAACCGACAGATCGAGAGGATTGTTTTGGGACAGTTAAAAAGTGAGCCGCCGGTAGCAGAGGTGATTTTCCCATAGGAATCCGTCATGAAAGATACTCGTTCATATTGCAATGGAAATGGGAGGAACGACTTCCTTCTTCGAGAAAGGGGAGATGCAAGGGGATCGGGGAGGCATAAAATGAAATATTGGAAGGTTCTTTGGGGAGGACTCATTTTATTTTTGGGCCTGGCTTCTTTGGGTAGGGCGGAAGACTATAGTTTGCAGTATTTCTTATCGAAAGCCACTTCCAAGACCGTCGAACTTTCCAGGAAAGAGAAAACGGAATTGTTCAATCAATTGGATGAAGTGATGAAGCGGGCTCAAGGGGTTCGCACACAACTCATCCAGGCCGTTCAGACTGGGGAAACGGATGTACGATACCAGGAGGGGAAATTTTGGATGTCAAAACTGGAGGAGGACCAGGGGTCGATCGATACGGGGATTCAACAAATTAAATTGTTGAAGGAGAAACCTACTCGTCTCGTCCCTGCCGTCAAACTCTATAAATCGTTAAAAGACCTTTCGGAGAATTTTAATGGCTATAATAATTTGCCTTCTTTCTCCGCTTTAGTAGGCGATCTGGCACCCGATATCGAATTATGGGCTGACCTAGTTTTCTATAAGCTTTATCTTCTTCCTCTTGCCCATTCAAAGGACGTAGAAAAAGTGCTTCCACAGAAGGAGCAGAAACCAGTCCCAAAAGGGAAGACGCCTTAAAAAAGAGCCTATGACGAAAAATATTCACTGCAAGACGTAGGGGTGAATGATGAAACAGGGTACGGCTGCCAGTGTTCTGGATTTTTTGAGAGCAATAACCAAACCATCCGTGGTTTTAGTCGCGATTCTCGCGCTTACCTTTTACCTTCGCCTCCGTTATTTCGGACAATATATTGACGCGGACGTGGGAAATGTAGCTTATCAAGGGTGGCGGATGGCTGAGGGAGAGATTCTGATCGATCTCGAAGGTCCAGGGAAGCCTCCTCTCTACCCTATGCTCTATGCTTCTTTCATTCACCTATTTGGTCCCTCTGTCCTTGGACTCAAGATGTTTGGAACGATTTTCGTCCTTGGGGCGGTGCTTGCGGTCTACTGGCTGGCAAATCGAGCCTGTGGGAGGAAGGTTGGAGCCTTGGCCGCTTTACTCTTTGGAGTCTTCTCATCCGGCCCGATAATAGATGGTGGGACAGTGAACCTGGAGGCGGTCATGCACCTTCCCTATATCTTGGCTATCGGTCTTTTCCTTAAAGCCGCCACCTCAGGCCGTCTGCGTTGGTACTTCCTTGCAGGCCTCTCTGCTGCATTGGCTACGCTCGTAAAACAGGTGGGTGGGGTACTGTTCTTTGTATTCCTGTGCTATGGGGTTGGTGAATGGTGGAGAAAAAAATCCCTCTTTTGGCAAAAAAAGTGTGTTTATCGCTATGTGATCCTGTGTATAGGGGCGTTGCTACCGGTGATCGCCATGATCGCCTTCTATCGCTTCCATGGATACTCCATAAGCCAACTCTACGACTCTATGCTGGGAAGCAATCTGCGATATGTTCAAAGAGGGTACGAGTATAATAGCAGTCTGCTGGGATCTT
>DASPPQ010000111.1:0-13445 GCA_035625415.1 Thermodesulfobacteriota bacterium | reverse complement strand
GATTTATTCACGGTATTTCTCATTGCTCCAATCAAAAAGCCCAACCTATCCAAGGGTTGGCTTTTTAGGTGAACCGTTACTGGTAACTTGCTTAACAAGAAACGTGACATTTGTCAATCGGACAATTCAAAATGTAATTTGCCGACTACGGCTTGAAATCTGCAGAATTAGAGCAAAATGACTTCTTGCAGATTTCACCTGAAAATTAGCCCATGCTTTACCGTCTCTTTTAAGTATGTGGATTAGCCAGTTCGGGCGTTAAAAATGTCCCCTGCGTGCTCTAAGGCAATATTGTTTTGTTCTTAGGAATGGCTTGGGTCAGTTTCAGGAACGGGGTCTGATACCACCAGTAATCGTCGACCTTTTTTTACATACGCTCGTCAGGGTTTTCGTTATTTGCCTATGCTGCTTCCTTAAGGGTTACCTCGTATCCAAGATGAATTGATAATGGGTGAGATCATTTCCCCACCCACTTAATACAGAAGAGGTTTCATTCGGACGCCCATACTGACTCCAAACTGTAATCGACAGAATCGGCCTCGAAAATGGGGGTATTCCTCGTTAGGAAGATCAGGTTACTATTTACCCCTCGTGGAGAGAAGAGGACAATTGGAAAGCAGCTCTACGGAACCCTACTTCCGGTGGTGATTGCACCTACTTATCCGCAAAGTAAGCTAAGATTCACCCTTGATGATTATGGAAAGAAAGGAAGTTTAACGTTCCGGTTCAGCGGCGGCGATACGCCATCCGCTGGAACCGGTTGTTAGCTGATCGTTTTTTGCCGCCCTGTCAGAAGCCATCGAAGACGTTTATGCTACGGTCAGGAGAGGTCGAAACGGTCAAGGTTCATGACCTTTTTCCACACCGCTACAAAGTCGTGCAGGAACTTCTTCTGGGAATCCTCACATCCGTAGACTTCCGCCAAGGCTCGGAGTTGGGAGTTCGAACCGAAGATGAGGTCGACACGCGTGCCGGTCCACTTGAGTTTGCCTGTTACGCGGTTGCGGCCTTCAAACACGTCAGCGTCCTTCGAGGTCGCCTTCCACTCCGTGCCCATATCGAGCAGGTTCACGAAGAAGTCGTTTGTCAGCGCCCCCGGTCGCTTGGTAAAGACGCCGTGTTGGGACTGTCCGAAGTTCGCATTCAAGACACGCATGCCGCCCACGAGAACCGTCATCTCAGGAGCGGTCAGCGTTAGAAGTTGCGCACGATCAACCAGCAGTTCCTCTGCCGTTGCTGCATATTTAGCTTTTAGATAGTTACGGAACCCGTCTGCAGCCGGTTCGAGTACGGCGAATGACTCCACGTCGGTTTGCTCCTGCGAGGCATCCATGCGTCCCGGCGTGAAGGGAACCGTCACCTTGTGGCCGGCATTCTTCGCAGCCTGCTCGACGCCCGCACAACCGGCCAGAACGATCAGGTCTGCCAGTGATACCTTTTTGCTGCCGGACTGCGCGCGATTAAACGTGCTCTGGATGCCCTCTAGGGTCTTGAGCACCTTCGCCAGTTGGGCAGGCTGATTGACTTCCCAATCCTTCTGCGGCGCCAGACGAATGCGGGCACCGTTGGCACCACCGCGCTTGTCGGAGCCACGGAAGGTGGACGCCGACGCCCAGGCGGTCGAAACCATCTCTGACACAGACAGGCCAGAAGCCAGGATCTTGCGCTTGAGGGAGGCGATGTCCTTTGCATCAACCAGTTTGTGATTGACGGCAGGTATGGGGTCTTGCCAGATGAGCTCCTCCGCAGGAACCTCCGGGCCGAGATAGCGTGCGCGCGGGCCCATGTCGCGGTGCGTCAGCTTGAACCACGCCCGGGCGAACGCTTCCGCGAGCTGATCCGGATTTTCCATGAAGCGCCGTGAGATCTTTTCGTAGATAGGGTCGAACCGCAGGGCGAGGTCCGTGGTCAGCATGCCTGGCGCGTGACGCTTGGACGGGTCGTGCGGATCTGGCACCGTACCGGCGCCTGCGCCACCGTTCGGCTTCCACTGGCACACACCGGCCGGGCTCTTCGTCAGCTCCCATTCGTAGCCGAACAGGTTCCTGAAGAAGTTGTTGCTCCACTTTGTAGGGGTAGCGGTCCAGATGACTTCCGGGCCGCCGCTAATCGCGTCGTTGCCTTTGCCTGTGCCAAAGCGGTTCTTCCATCCCAGGCCCTGCTCCTCGATGCCGGCGGCTTCCGGCTCTGGACCCACCAGTGACTTATCACCGGCGCCGTGGGTCTTGCCGAAGGCGTGGCCGCCCGCGATGAGGGCCACCGTCTCCTCATCGTTCATCGCCATGCGAGCGAAGATCTCGCGGATATCCCGCGCCGCAGCGATCGGGTCCGGGTTGCCGTTCGGGCCTTCCGGGTTCACATAGATCAGGCCCATCTGAACGGCGCCAAGGGGCTTCTCGAGTTCCCGATCACCGGTGTAGCGCTTGTCTCCAAGCCACTCGCTCTCGGAGCCCCAGTAGATGTCCTTTTCCGGTTCCCAAATGTCCTCACGCCCGCCACCGAAACCGAAGGTCTTGAAACCCATCGATTCCAAGGCGACGTTGCCGGCGAGGATCATCAGGTCGGCCCATGAAATCTTCCGGCCGTACTTCTGCTTGATCGGCCAGAGCAGTCGGCGCGCCTTGTCGAGGTTCGCATTGTCGGGCCAGCTGTTAAGGGGTGCAAAGCGCTGGCTGCCGTTGCCTCCGCCGCCGCGGCCGTCGCCAATGCGGTAGGTGCCCGCGCTGTGCCATGCCATACGGATGAACAAAGGTCCGTAGTGGCCGAAGTCCGCTGGCCACCAGTCCTGCGACTTCGTCATCAGTTTACGGAGGTCCTTCTTCACGGCCTTCAAGTCGAGGCTCTTGAACTCCTTAGCGTAGTTAAAACCCTCGCCCATCGGATTGGACTTGGAGGAATGCTGGTGTAGGATATCGAGGTTCAACTGGTTCGGCCACCAGTCTCGGTTCGTCGTGCCTCTGCCGGTTGCTTGTGGGTTTGGTCCGCCCGTTACCGGGCACCTGTTTTCTTCATTCATAATATTTACTCCTTTCGTTGTGTGAATTGATAAATACGCTCAAGAAGTCTTGCGAGAAAGTCACTTCTTTTTACACTCCTCACAATACCCATAATATTCAAATCGGCTATCCGTCACGCGGAAACCACTTTTTCTCGCAACCTCATCGGTATCGACTTTGAGAGGGAGCTTGTAGTCCATAATCTTCTTGCAGCCCTTACAAATCAAATTAATGTGCTCTGTTATGTTCGACTCGTAGCGGTTTTCCATTTTGTCAAATTCCAGCATTTTTATGATCCCACGCTTTGAAAACTCGTTCAGGATGGAGTAGACCGTAGATAAACTCAGACTCTTCACCCTCTTACTTGCATCGTGATAAATAAGATATGCACTTGGATGAAGAGGGGTTTTATCGACCAACACTTCAATGATCGCTAGTCTTTGAGAGGTCAGTTTTAACCTTGTCTCCTTCAGTTTTTGAATAATCGATTCCTTCATTTGTAATCCAGAACGATTCCAGTTTATAAGTTCAAACTATCCTGTCTTTTATCCATTGTCAAGTCATTTTTTTCCGCTGATCTCATTCGTTTGGTCACAAATTCACAGCCCCATAGCCTAGATTCCCGAACACGAAAGGTTGAGCCGCTTTTTAGATATCGACATAATCCAAATTGTTCACGTTGAGCATACCCATCGGATACTGCCTGACATCTGATCCTATGTCATTCTTCTCCCTACTTGAGGATAGGGCGGGGTGTTGCATCTGAGTTGGATGGAAGAACCGGGTACTCCACCCTCGGTTGGTTTCCAGTCAAGGTCCCCAGGAAGATCTCGATTCTTTCGATCCCCTCAGGATTCAGATGAGCTCCCAGTTGGACCGATCCCATTAGTTCGACAGCATCTCTTAGCTTCCAGACTTTCCCGGAATGAAAATAGGGTGGGGTTAATACAATGTTGCGAAGAGTCGGAGCCTTGAAGACGTACCGGTCACTTGATGTGTTCGTCACCTTGAAACGTCCGAGATCCTCAGGAGGCCGTATTTCCGCATTGGGTGCTTCTGAAAGCCCGAACGGAAAATAACCCCCTCCACCCACATTGATCCCGTTGTGACAGGCACTGCATCCTTTAGCCATGAACAGCTCAAGCCCCTGCCGTAGTGCTCGGGGCTTTCGGATCGCCCTTGAGATAGCGGTCGAAGGAGGAATTGGGAGTGAGGAGGGTTGCCTCAAAAACCTTAATCGCTTTTGCCACATTATCAAAGGTCAATGGATCTTTGTCTCCAGGGAAGGCTTTTTTGAAATAGGATACACACTCCGGGATGCTCTTGAGGGTTTCAACCACCCCGGTTTGGCGTGTTGTTCATCTCCACAGAAGCTTGGAGAGATCCTTTAGCTTGTTCTTCAAGATCCTTCGCACGCCTGTCCCAGAACTGGGCTATATTAAAGATCGATTTTAGAACCGTTGGAGCATTCCCCGGGCCTTTCTGCCATCCATGACCAATGGATGTTTCCTGCAGATCCGCGCCGCCCAATCCCAAGTTGTGGCAGGTATTGCAGCTTATGAGAAATGAGGCGGAAAGATGGGGATCAATTACTGTTGAAAGCTGCACTATTGGGGGAAAATACTTCGATGAAGAGTACAGGAAGAAGTTAGTATCCTATTTATCATGGTTTGTTATCTGGAGTATCAACTTTTGTCAAATTTAATATTTTTCAATCCCCACCTGCGGCAGGCAGGCGCCATCTGCGATGTTCGATGGTTTGACTCATCTTTTCCTTTTCCTCTGGTTTCTCTCATAGATGATTCGTAATCCTTCAAGGGTTAAAAATTCATTGACCTCGTCGATGGTTCCTGACTCGTTAGCAATCAATTCTGCCAAGCCTCCTGTCGCAATCACTTTGGGATTCGACTTCACCTCTTTCTTCATTCTTCTGACGATCTCGTCAACGAGGCCTACATAACCGAAAAAGATACCCGACTGCATACTGTGAACGGTATTCTTTCCGATAACGTGTCTAGGCTTGACGATTTCGACTCGGGGCAGCTTGGAAGTCCTCTGGAACAACGCCTCTGCCGAAATCCCGATCCCCGGTGCGATGGCGCCGCCCATATATTCACCTCTGGGCGAGACGTAATCGAAGGTGGTCGCCGTTCCAAAATCCACCACAATCAAACTCTTCCTATGCCGCGCGTAGGCGGCGACGGCATTGACGATCCGGTCTGCTCCCACCTCTACTGGGTTCTCGTAGGCGATGACCATTCCCGTATCAATATCCGGCCCTACAATCAGGGGCTTCACGTGAAAATATTTTTCAGCCATTCCCTGCAGCATATCCAGAACCGGAGGGACGACGGAAGAGATGATCAACCCCTCGAAATCTCCGATATTGAGCTGATCGAATTGGAAAAGATCCCGAAACATGATTCCCCATTCATCAGCCGTCTTCCCCTTTTCTGTCCAGATCCGCCAATGATCGACCAGGACATCCCCATCAAAAACTCCCAGGACTGTATTTGTATTCCCCACGTCAATGACCAGCAGCATAAGACCTCCCTTTTTCCGTGCCCGTGCCTGCACACCGAAGTGCGTTTCGGCACGCAGGCGTGTCACGTGTCGCGTGTGCAAAACTCATAACTCATCATTCTTACTCATCAGTCCATAATTGTGTGGACATTCGATTCCATTCTCCAGTCACTAATGAAGAGTGTCATTCCGGCGAAAGCCGGAATCCAGTCTTCTCATAGGTCTCTGGATGCCGGATCAAGTCCGGCATGACGAACGAAGGACTCTATGAACAGGTTCTCAATAGGCAAAACCTCCAACCGGTGATGTCCATATTATTACCGCCGCTAGTAACTCTTAACTTTTTCCTTATATTCAATATCTCCTGCCATCACCCTTCTCTGTTTCCCGTCCCCTGTCTCTAAAATCAAGGCTCCGTCGGAGTCCACGTCGACGGCTGTGCCGACGACCGTCTCCCCAAAGGAGGTGACTTTGACTTCTCTCCCTTTGATGTCAGCCCGGTTTCGCCAGGCATTCAGAACAACGGCGCTACCTTCTTCCAAGAAGATCGAGTACCACCTCTCCAATTCGAGCAGAAGAGACTGGAGAAAAGCTTTTCTCGAAACTGTCTCTCCCATTTCTATCCTCAACGAGGTGGCGATAGACTGGATTTCTTCTGAAACGTTCTTCTCGTCCATATTGAGGTTAACGCCGATTCCGAGGATCACAAAATGGATTCGGTCCATTTCCGAATGGATCTCGTTGAGGAGCCCCGCTACCTTCCGACCCCGGAGGAGGATGTCATTGGGCCATTTGATCTGCGGGAGGAGTTCGGAAAACTTCCGGATGGCATCTGTCGTAGCCACGGCTGCCATCAAGGTGATAAGGGGAGCTTGGTGGAGTGGAATTTTCGGTCTCAGGATAACGGAAAGATAAAGATTCAAACAGGGCGGAGAGAACCATTGCCTTCCCAGCCTCCCCCTCCCCTTTTCCTGCGACTCTGAGAGTACCACCTCTCCTTCGTCAGCACCCTCAAGAGCCAATTGATAGGCTTTAGAGTTCGTCGAATCGATGGTTTGAAAATGATGGATCGTCTTCCCCATCCATCTCGTCTTTAGAAGGGGTTTGATCTCGGACGGCGTGAGAAGATCGGGGGACTGGATCAACCGGTACCCCGATCGTGTCGAGGCCTCAATCCCATACCCCAGCGCTCTGAGCCGCTGCATTCTCCTCCACACAGCTGTCCGGCTTACCTTCAAACGACGACTGATTTCCTCCCCCGAGAGAAAGGTGGAAGGGGCGTCTTTTAGAAGCTGAAGGATTTCTTCATCCATCATCGATCTCTAAGGGTTCAAGGTCGAGGATTCGAACGTGGAATGTGGAATGTGGTTTTAACAACTTTCCACTCCCCACCTTCCGCCTTCTATTCCTTGACCGCTTGCCCCTTGAATCTTTGACCCTTCTTCATCCGTTCCATTCTTAGGAAATCACTTTGTCATACCGGGAAAACTGCATGGAGAAGGTCCCTCTTCCCTGGGTGAGGGATCTTAGATCGGTTGAGTAGCCAAACATTCGGGTCAGGGGAGAGATGGCCTCGATCACGGTAACCCTGCCTTTTGGGGCAATCGCTTCGACGGAACTCTTTCTCGCCTTCAAATCCCCTACCACTTCACCCATAAACTCTTCAGGGACGATAATATTGACCTCCATCATCGGCTCCATGAGAACGGGTTGGGCCTTCCGGCAACCCTCTCGCAAAGCATTGGAGGAAGCAACCTTGAGAGCAAGCATGGAGGGATGATCAGAATCGATGTTCGCTTTTAACAGAGCGACCCGCAGATCGGTCATCGGATAACCCAAAATCACTCCTGCCATGGAGGACTCTCGAATTCCTTCTTCAACGGAGAGAAGCCCTTCAGCCGGCAGGGCCCCTTCCGTCACCTCCGAATGAAACTCAATTCCCATCCCTCGTCTATTGGGTGAAATTCGTAAGAAGACCTCTGCAAAGTGTTTGACCTCGTCCATCTCCTTTACGAATTTGGCCGACGATTCGACCTCTTTTTCTATTGTTTCTCGATAAACGACCTGGGGCCTTCCCACGTTCACTTCCAGCTGATATTCGGTCAGGAGGCGATTGACCAGCACATCCAGATGGAGTTCCCCCATCCCCGAGAGGATGGTCTGCCCCGTATCTTCATCCAGTTTGACCACGAAGGTGGGGTCTTCTTCACTCAGCTTTGTGAGCGATTCGGTCAGCTTTTCTTGGTCCCTGCTCGTCCTGGGCTCCACAGCAATGGACATCACAGGCTTATAAAAATCGATGGGCTCGAGAAGGATGGGACGGCTCCGATCGCAGAGGGTATCCCCTGTGGTAGTCTCCTTCAATCCCATGACCGCCACGATCTCCCCTGCCTTTGCCTCCTCCACCCGAGTGCGCTGGTGGGCATGCATCTGAAAGATTCTTGAGATCTTCTCCCCCTTCTTCAAACGCGGGTTATAAACCTCCTTTCCCACCTTGAGCATACCGGAGTAAATCCGGATATAGACCAGCTTCCTGCCTTCGTCTATCATCACCTTGAAGGACAGGGCGGTGAAGGACTCCTCGTCCTTGGCCATTCGGATCTCCCTTTCTCCTGTCGCTGGATTCGTTCCTTCCACCGGTGGGATGTCGAGGGGAGATGGAAGGTAATCCACAATGGCATCAAGGAGCGGTTGAATCCCCTGATTTCCCAGCGCAGCGCCGCAGAGCACGGGGACGGCCTTCATCGAGGTCGTCGCCCTCCTCAGGGCTCCCTTAATTTCAGATTCTGAAATCTCTTCCGCGTTCAGATATTTTTCCGTCAGGTGGTCGTCCAGCTCGGCGATGGATTCGATCAGCTTGGAACGATGGAGGGAGGCTTCTTCCTCCATTTCTTTTGGAATGGATATCTCTTTAAACTCCGTTCCCAGGCTGCTCTCATCCCAAACAATTCCTTTGGACCGAATGAGATCGATTACTCCGACAAACCGATCCTCCGCACCGATGGGAATCTGTATGATCAGGGGGTTTGCCCCCAGACGCTCAACCATTATTCTCACGGTTCCGAAGAAATCCGATCCTATCCGATCCATCTTATTGACGAAGGCCATTTTCGGAACTCGATACTTATCCGCCTGATGCCATACCGTCTCGGATTGAGGCTCTACTCCCTCCACGGCACTGAAGATCGCAATGGTCCCATCTAAAACCCGGAGCGAACGTTCCACTTCAATGGTGAAGTCCACATGACCAGGGGTATCAATAATATGAATGGTGCTCCCCTTCCATTCGACTGTCGTGACAGCGGAGGTAATGGTAATTCCTCTTTCCTGCTCCTGCTGCATCCAGTCCATGGTGGCTGTTCCATCATCCACCTCTCCTATGCGATGGATCTTCTTCGCATAAAAAAGGACCCTCTCAGTCACCGTCGTCTTTCCCGCGTCGATGTGGGCCATAAACCCAATATTTCGGGTTCGTGCGAGTCGTTTCTCTCCAGCCATCTCTTTTTCTCTAAGTCTGTCCGATAATATATCCTGGCAATATTAGAGGGATTTTTACGAAAAGTCAACCCTTTGACTCCGTCCGATAAGCATCCCTCTCCCCGACAGGAAAGGGGAAGGTGAGGGATGGAAGAGCTAGGGGTTCACCAATTTGGAGACATGGTCGGATCTCGAAGAACAAAAAATATTTATCAAAAACAGGTAAATTGCTATAATAAGTTGTTGAACCATTTTCGAATAAATGAACTGATTTCTCCATCGACGCTCGACCCCCAATGGCAAGTATTGTTCACTTACAGGAATTGGAAACGTTTCTCCCGAAAGAGGACAAAGGTAGAATTGTTCTTGCCGGGGGGTGCTTTGATATCCTTCATATAGGTCATGTGAGGTTTCTCTCTAAGGCAAAAAAAATGGGAGATTACCTGATCATACTGTTAGAGAGCGACGAAAAAGTAAAGAAGCTAAAAGGGAAAAATAGGCCTATCTTCACTCAAGAAATAAGGGCAGAAATGCTTTCTGCGCTTATCTGTGTGGATTTGGTCGTAGTTCTGCCGATGATGGAAAATGACAGTGATTACTTGAAGCTGGTGATGAAAATCAAACCGCATATCATCGCAGTTACAGAAAATGATCTTCGCATCGAAAAGAAAAAGCTACAGGCAGAAATTGTCAGAGGGGAAATGAGGGTTATCCCCTTTTTCAAAACGCTTTCCTCCTCAGCACTGGCCAAAATGATAGGAGTGGATTAAGCCGCGATTTGAAACCCTATTCCTCCTTTGAAATAGTCTAAATTTGGATTTATAATTTTTTTAGGAGATAAGAATGGCGCGTTATCTGGGTTCACGCTGCAAAGTATGCAGACAGCTAAACTTCTCCGTATGCGGATCCGATCGGTGCGCCCTTTTGCGGAGGAAAACCCCGCCGGGAATGCACCCTGAGCTTCGGAGGAAGACGAGTGAGTTTAAGAAACGACTGGTAGAGAAGCAGAAGCTGAGGTTCTCTTACTGGGTCTCTGAAGAGCAGTTCAGAAATTACATAAAACAAGCCTTTAAGAAACCGGGCATCCCGGGCGAAACACTCTTGAGCCTCCTCGAAGGAGACTGGATAATGTTGTTTATCGCCTCGGATTTGCTCCGACCCTTATCGCCGGGAGACAACTGGTCGTGCATGGTCATGTCCTGGTGAACGGTCGAAAGGTCAACCGTCCTTCATACGCCATCAGGCCCGGAGAGGTGATCGAACTGAAGGAGAAGAGCAAAAAAATGGTCCTGGTGGAGGAGGGATTGGCAAGGAGTCCGGCCCGACCGGTATTTCCGTATCTCGAGGTGGATCGGGAGCACCTCAAAGGGAAGCTGCTCTCACTTCCTGAAAGGGCGCAGATTCCTTTGGAGATCAACGAAGCCCTGATCATGGAGCACTACACAAGATATATCTGAGTCCTTCCTATCTCCCATCTTTCTTTCAAAATGTTTTCTTACTGTCAATTTTCGGATTAAGAGGCGCAAGGAGGCTCATCCACTATTCAGGTGTACCGGTCATTTTTCCCCTTTATTCCTTTCAGGTTTGAAATTATTGGACTTACGTCTTTTTTCATATTTTCCCTCCCCGGGGAGGGTGGGGTGAGGGTGAAAACTTTTTTGTTGACATCTGGGATCATAATGGGCAATCTTAAACAAAAGGGTATTGTTGAAGGGGGTCTGCAATGGGAAGAGAGAATCGGGAAGACATAAAAAGAAATATCGAAGGCAGCGGCCTGGCTTGTGATTGCGGTGAGAAAGTCTATGAGCCTGGAAGCGGAGCAATCGAAAGTCAGCCAAATTACAACAAATATTTCGACTATCTTGAATGCCCTCGGTGTAGAAAAACCTATTTCTTATAATTTCTACACGATTAATACACGATTCATAAAGGGGGAGGAGCAAATAAACCAAAAGGGGGAAAGATATGAAGGTGCGAGTCGACAAAGAAACTTGTGTGGGGGATGAAACATGTGTGGAGGTTTGCCCTGAGGTCTTTGAGATGGAAGGGGATGTGGCCGTGGCCAAGATGGAAGATGTTCCTAAAGACCTCGAGGAAAAAGTCAAAGAGGCAGCGACTTCCTGTCCCGTGGAAGCGATTATTGTCGAAGAATGAGGTCTTCTGTTCTGGATTAATTCTAACGATCCACTGATTATTAAGATAAGTACCCGGAAACTACTTCCTGAGGGATGAGATCCGAGCTCCACTCTGGGAATTTAGATGGAGAAGAATCGGTTCAAAGGGGCCGTCCTTGGTGGCTCCCTTACAGAGCTGGAATACTGGATTAAGTTCATCAGTTCTCGCTTCCGCCATTGTGGAGACTGCACACTTCTTGAGGTAGCTTTTTTATGTCCTCAATCCCAATGCCCCAAGTATCTCTTCGATGGTCAATGTGGGGGGTCTTTTGAGGGGTGGTGTGAGGTCTTTCCGGGCAAAAGAAAGTGTATCTACATGCGGGCTTACAACCGACTCAAATCCTATAGAGAGGAGGAGTCCTTTAAGGAAGGTTATATTCCGCCCCGTAATTGGGCCTTAGATCAGACCTCCTCCTGGGCCAACTACTTCCTCGGTCGCGATCATCATGGGCAAAAATGATCAAGAGTTCTTTTCGCACAGAGATTCCTCAGATACGTTGTGCCAGGCCCAATTTTTTCCATTGAGCTTCCTATCTAGCCCATAATCTTGTTTAAGAGTGGCTGGGGATTGACGAAATGTTTGTCGAGACCCAATCCTTCTGACTTTAAGCCGAAGGCCAATCCCATCAACTGGGTGAAGTAGAGAATGGGCAAATCAAAGGTCTCTTTAAACTCTTCTTCAATCTGCTTCTGGCGGGCATCTAAATTGACATGACAAAGCGGACAGGCCACAACGATCGCATCCGCCCCAACGCTCTTCGCATTTTTAAGAATCTTCCTGCTTAACTCGAGCGCGATTGGAAGTTGTGAGATTCCAAGGGAAACTCCGCAACAACGAGTTTTATAAGACCAATCGAGGGGTGTGATTCCGATGGCCTTCATTAATCGATCCATCTGGGTAGGATATTCGTAATCTTTGACCTCTGTGATCTTTGGAGGACGGGTGATGATGCATCCATAGTAGCAAACCACGTTAAGCCCTTTGAGGGGATGGATGACCTTCGAGGCGACCTGTTGGTGCCCGATTTTTTCTGTAATCGTGTTCAAGAGATGGTCAACCTTCATCCCATTGTAAGAAAGGTCTGGGATCTCTCGGCGAACCCTCTCTCTCAAATTTTTATCTTCTCCGGTCTCTTTCAATGCAACCCGCATCCTGAGAAAGCAGGAGGGACAGGGTGTTGTGACATTATCCAGACCTTGCTCTTTTATCAATGCAATATTCTTCATCGGGAGCAATGTAGAAAGAAAATGGTCTGTGGAATGGGTAGGGGTGGTTCCACAGCATCCCCATCCTTCTGGTTCATGGAGAGAGACTCCAAGTTTATGGAATACAGCTTTGGTCGAGAGATCGTATTCCTTTGAAGTACCATGAAGACTGCAACCTGGAAAGTAAGCGATCCCATCTTTTTTCTCAGCCGTCTTTCCTTTGATCTTTGGCTTCCCAAAAGTAGGAAAGATTTTCAACTTTCCATTTTTTAACATCTTCAAAGCCATTGGCATATCATTTTTCCAAACCTGCTGATAGTTGAGCTGACCTGCCAACATCTGACGGAGGTAGATTTCTCCCATCAAACCGGCTTCGTACATTCTCCCGAACCACTTGATTCCTCTCATGGCCGCTTGATAAAAAAGTGGAATAGAAGGAACCTTCGGTTCGATTTTTTCGGTCTTCGCCATGATTTTTAAAACATCCATGATCTTTGTGATGTTGATGTCATGGGGGCAACGGGTGGCGCAGGTCTCACACATGGCACAGAGCCAGATGGTTTTCGAATGAAGGACCATCTCCTTTTGACCAAACTGAATCGCCCGCATCACCTGGTTGGGAGGGAGATCGAAGTGCTCGACCACCGGACAACCTGCGGAACATTTCTGACACTGGTAGCAGAGAAAGACATTCTCCCCGGTCTCCTTTTTAATGGTTTGAGCTAAATCAGTACTCAACACCGTTTGCATAGACACGTCCCTCGCATCGTGACCGTGTCCGTTATCCGTGCCCGTTTTCCTTTCTATTACGGACACGGGTCACGGGCACATGTTTTACAACTGTGGTCTTGGCAGCAAGCCTGCCGCTTTAGCAATCTCTGCGACCTTCTCCTCCCACTCGATCGCCATGATGTGTATCCCCCGCACTCCCGGTATCTCCCTTAGTTTCTGAATCGTCTCCACACAAATCTTGATCCCCTCCTCCGACTGCTTCTCCTTGGGCACCCCCTTCATCCTCTCGATCATCCCATCCGGCACATCCATCCCAGGCACCGAATTCTTCATGTAT
>DASPPQ010000110.1:0-2377 GCA_035625415.1 Thermodesulfobacteriota bacterium | reverse complement strand
GATTTATTCACGGTATTTCTCATTGCTCCAATCAAAAAGCCCAACCTATCCAAGGGTTGGCTTTTTAGGTGAACCGTTACTGGTAACTTGCTTAACAAGAAACGTGACATTTGTCAATCGGACAATTCAAAATGTAATTTGTCGATTACGGCTTGAAATCTGCAGCATTTGAAAAAACCACTTCTTGCAGATTTCAGCTTACTAAACGAGATCGTCCCGCATCAGTTTTTCGGAAAAGGGCGATGCCAGGATTTGACGACTCCACCTACGAGTCTTTGAAGACTACTGGGAGTCACGTGCGCTATAATTTACCCCACTCTTATGTCGTAGACCCCATATGAAAGTTGTATTTTTAACGCATCGTACAAAATACCAAATTTTCATTCTCATTTGTGCCGACTGGTCGGTATGGGAGGAAGAAACAAACAGGGCGGCCTGAAGAATTTTATACTCTAAATTGCGGATATCTTCCCAAATTCCTCTACTGCCAAAACGGAAGGGAGAAGGTAAGTATGATCTTCAAATCGTAAGTTTTTGGGCTTCGAAAAACGCCCTAAAGATAGCAGAAATACGCGCTTTCAGGCGAGCCTTTTTGTTAAGTCCTGCTCCGTAACTGCTCCGAACGAAATGTGACTGGGTAGAAAGTGGGTAACGACGTTGGCTGAAGACTTCATAGGTTCCAAATTCCAAATTTAGAGGATCTCAATTTCTCCGCTTTCGCCGTTTATCCCAACGCGATCTCCTGTCCTAATCTCCTTGAGGTGATTCAATTCGAATCCGTCCACAACAGGGATTTTGACTCCATAGAATTCTTCAGCTAAGAGGGCACACACAATAATCATCGGTTCGCTATGCACATTGACGATCCCAGCCGGAGCGACATGATTTCGCACAGCCTCGATGAAGATCCCCGGGGTCCCGGTGGAGCCCCGGCCGTATGGAAAGACAAAGATCTTCCCAGTGATCGACTCACCAAAGAGGTCATGTCTCTGATCAATGACGAATCCTGTCTTCGGATCTATCCCCTGCCAGAACCCGAAAGGTCTTTCGGAGACAATCGCTTCTCCCTTTACCACTCCGCTCGAGCATCCCCGGCCCTTTAGTCTTAATTTCATTCCTCACTCCCCTTCTATTCGCCCCTTTATGGCCGCTTCAATACAGGCCTTGGTAGTGGTGAAATAACATTTTGTCCCAACGGTGGTAGGGGTGTAGTATGCAAACTTTCCCGAATCCGTCACCAGATATTGGAAATTCCATTTGGAGAGGGGACAATCATTGAGGCAAGTTCCGACCATCATCTTGCCTCCGGCTCTCTCAATCGTATCAATGTAGCTCATTCTTCGTGCCATTTTCTCCACCATCTCGTTTGTACAGATCCACAGCTCTACAGATTCTTTAATCTTCCTTCCTCGAAGGAGTTCCGCATAACGACGTATTTGATCGATAGAGGCATGAGGGCACCCAATACCTACCACATCCACTTCTCCTCCATCGTATGTGGACATACTTTCCATCATCTTTCTCATTTCATTAATACCGACTCTGATACGCTTTACCGGATCTCTGCCAGAGAAAGCCCGCTCGGAAGAAGGGGCTTCCGGGGTGATGCCGACGATGTGGCAGAGAGCCGCTGAACCGGTTGAAGCCGCAGCAGCACTGAAGGCCTTCAACTGATCGAAATTTGCTTTTTTTATCCCAGCAATCACTGGGATCTTATCCTCGGCGATTTGACCGATAAGGTAGCCAAGGACCGGGAAATGAACGTCAGAAAAAAGATCGCTGAGCTCCCTGTCGAGCTCTACCAGAATCTCCCCCCTCCTTTCTTCTGGAAGGTGAAGCCCAAACCTCGGCACTTTTCCCAATATAGAAGCGCAGAGGTCTACATAGGCCGACATGCGATTTGTCCTCGCCCCGATGACCGAATTTACAAAAACGACGGCACTCGACTCGGACCAGGCTAAGTCTTGTCCGAAGAGGGGCACGTTCAGAAGGTAGTAGGGAGTGCAGGTCCATAGGGGGATGACCCCCATCTTCTCTAAGAGGTCGCCAATTATGATCTGGCGTTCAGCATATTCCTCCGGCGTTTTAAACTCCCTCCATCGTTCGAAATCTATGGAACCGGGGTCGAGGGTGGTGGGGACGGAGACCCTTGCCCCTTGTTCTGCCAATTTTTTATAGATCTCGATTCCTGCCTCTCCTGCAATCTGGTAGGAACAACCGACAAGGTGGGCACTTGCAATTGGTATGAATCGATCGGCTCCTTTGATCTCCCCAATCCTTTTCAAAATTCGGATGGAAATCCGCTTGGGCTCCCCTTCCTCTCCTTCTAGAATCCTCTTCTCTTCTTCTGTTAAATCCATATCTGCCATCCTTTTAC
>DASPPQ010000109.1:0-3974 GCA_035625415.1 Thermodesulfobacteriota bacterium | reverse complement strand
CAGCCTTCCCCCCAAAACCAGTAAGGGTGGCGCAGAGTCCGCCGCAGGTGAGGCATTACAAAGGTTTCCTCCCACCGTGCCCATATTTTTGATTTGGGTACGACTCACCGATTGGGCAGCCTCGAAAAGGGCTGTATACTTTTCTCTGATCAGGATCCACTTTTGCAGTTCCTGAAAGGGAGTGAGTGCTCCTACCCGAAGTCCTTTGTCATGGATCAGGTAACGAAGAGCGGGAATCCTGGCAATGTTGATGAGATACTCCGGGTGAACCATATCCATCTTCATCTGAACGATGAGATCTGTTCCTCCAGCAATTACCTTTGCTTTGTTCCCGTAGGTATTAAGTTGGAGAATGGCCTCTTCGATGGTTTTCGGTTCCAGATATTCGAACTCTTGTGCCACGATATGTGAGTTCATAGAATCAAACCCCTTTTTCTCCCACAGAGACCCCACATGAAATAGGGAAAACCTTGCTTGAGAGGAGCAGCCGACTATGGAAAAAATATTTTCTGCCCATATCGTAGCGATCCTCAAACCTCGCCTTGGGCGGTATATTCGTCAAGTGAAATGGTCTTTCCTATTTACATGAGTTCTATGAGAATTTATTGTTTTTCTTTTAAGGCCATGAGAACTTTCTCAGGCGTGATGGGGATTTCGGTGAATCGAACCCCGATCGCATCGTAGACAGCATTGGCCAGAGCAGCGGCTACGGGATTCAGAGCGGCTTCCCCGATTCCCTTGGCCCCGAAGGGTCCCGTAGGCTCCAGGGTGTTGGTAAAATAGACCTCAATCTTTCCTATCGCCGGCATATCGTCGGCCGTCAGCGTCTTGCAATCGGTGATCAACCCCTTATTCACCAGTTCTCCAGTTCTTTCATCATATTGTGTGTCCTCGATCAGTGCATATCCTAAACCCCGATTGAGACCTCCATACAACTGCCCACTGGCCAGGTCCGGATTGATCACCTGTCCCACATCGGCATAAATCACAGCCCGAACAGGCTTAATCACACCAGTCTCTATGTTCACCTCCACCTCGAGAAAGTGAGCCATGAAGCATGGCGGACAGCTCACCTGGCGAAGACTATCGACCGCTGCAATCGTTCCCCAATCATTGATCTGGGCTGTCTTGGCTACTTCGCCGATCGTCACCCTTTTGCCTGGAACTCCGTCCACATAGATCACTCCCTGCCCCGCCTCTTCATCCAAAGCTATTTTCAGTGACGGAGGAGGCGCCTGCAAGATGCGCGAGGCCATTTCCAAGAGTTTCTCTTTCGCCTGGCGCGTGACCTTGTGGACCGCTCCGCCTCCACAATAGATACCGCGAGTGGCATGGGTACAAACATCGTAGAGCGTCGTTCGGGTGTCTGCGGGAGAGATTCCCACCATGTGGACAGGCACTTTCAACTCCTCGGCCACGATCTTCGATAAGGCATCCAGTGTTCCGCCTCCCAGATCCATCAGTGCTGTGAGGAAATCGACCGACCCGTCTTCATTGATCTTGACGATCGCTCCCGAATAATCGATCACCTCACCGGGTAGCGGCGCCCCAGCCCCAGACGTGTGGAACCCCCGTGCCATGCCCATTCCACGACGAATAGGACTCTTCTCCTCCCCTTTCCTTTTTCGCCTCTCCCAGCCAATCAACTTCGGCCCCTCGGTTAGCATTTCCTCAACGCCGCAGCTCCGGATAATCGAACGAACCGTTGGTCCCTGTCCCCAGAAGGTTTCACCAAGGCCCACGTAGTTTTTCATTCGGAGTTCAATGGGATCGATGCCCAATTTTTCGGCGAGGGTATCCATCATCGATTCCACTGCGAAGTTGACCTGGGGATTTCCAAAACCCTGCATGGCACAAGCCGGCACTTTATTCGTATAGACAGCCATCCCTTCATAATGGAGATGAGGTAATCGGTAAAGGGAGACCCACCAACCCGCCATGCAACCCAGCAGGGAATAAGCCTGTGTATTGTGGGCCCCAATGTCAACGAGGACCTTCATCTGGCCGGCCACCAGGGTGCCGTCCTTCTTGGCTCCGAGCCTCAGCCTAATCCAAGAAGGATACTTGACGTGGTCGTACATGTCTTCTTCACGCGTCAAAGCAAGTTTGACAGGCAGGCGAGCTTTCAATGCAAGAGCCACACCCACGGGGGTAGCCGAATTCATCTGAATGCTTGAGCCAAAAGAACCTCCCACAGCAACACGTCTTACACTCACCTTGCTCAGGGGAATCTCAAAAAGCTCGCCAAGAAGTTGCCGCACATTGTGGATCGTCTGGGTCGTCGTCCAAACCGTAATCCCTCCGTCTGCTTCGGGCTGACATATCACCGTTTTTGTTTCCATCTGCCCATGGTAAACCCTACCCGTCCTGAATTCGTCTTCAATGATCACATCGGCCTCTTCAAAGCCCCTTTCGATATGGCCCTGGGTAATCAATTTCGTCACGGCAATATTGTTCTCAATCTTTCTCTCTTCGTCTCCCACGAGAATGGATTCATGAATGAGTGGGGTCCCTGGCTTTATCGCCTCTTCCGGGTCTAAGACCGCAGGAAGTTTTTCGTATTCGACACGGATGAGTGAAAGCGCTTTTTCTGCCAGATCTTCTGTCTCGGCAGCAACCGCAGCGATCGCTTCTCCTACATGAGCCGGATGATCCGTAAGGATTCTTCTGTCTTTATAGGTAGCTCTGGGAATGTTGACCAGGCGCTCACAATACTTTTTCTTCGGAATGTCTTTAAACGTGATGCACACGGCCCCAATCTTTTCCGCAGCGCTCGTATCGATGTTCTTGACCCGGACGTGGGGAAAGGGGCTCCTCAAAATTCTCCCAATAAGCATCCGGGGAAGAACGAGATCCGACGCGTAAATCTCCTGGCCAGTCACCTTGGCGATCCCGTCCTTACGTTCGTAAATTTTGCCAACAGCATGATATTGCGGCTTCTCCATAGTACTCCCCAAAGATTATTAGTTTTTCAGTCTCCCAGCTTTTTCAAGTTTCTGTGCTACGTCTTCCATACCTAAGTTGATCAATGCCGCTCGGGTCTGCAACCCTGTCTCTTCATCCCATCCTTGCAACTCGTAAAATTGATTAAGCATCTTATCCCAATTTTCTTTCTCACAACGATACCCTTTGTAAGGACCAGATTTCACTGCCTCTTCCATGAATCTTCGAGGCGGGTAGTCATCTACGCGGCTCCAATCTGTGTGAAGGGTATTAAAGGCTTTCTCCAGATTATATGACCGGCGAGCGACTAGAAATAACTCTTCCTCTGTTAGATTCGTTCCCATGGCTGCATTAGTCAGGGCGACATAATCGGAAGGCTCCAACGCATAGGCCCCTGACCAGGTTCCCACATAGACACATATCCCCAACATGTCCTCCATCTCTTTCGTAAGGGACTGCCAGACCATATTTTTGAGTTGATCTTCATAGGTGTGGGCATCGAAAGCAACATTCTTTGGACCAAATCGTTCCCCTCCCGCAGTGGAACCCCGCAAATGCCTCCCTGCCACTGGCGAAGTGCAAACCGCCAAGGCCCACCCCTTGGGGACTCTGAAAGGCTCAATTGAATCCTGCCCTTTTACATGGATGGCAAACTGTTCCGATCCTCGACCTAGTTGCTTGGAGGCTGCCTTGACCCCCTGGGCCAGAAAATTCCCTATCCCTTGGCGATAGGCAATCCTTTTGATCAACTCGATGAAGGCCTCCGCATTCCCCCATTCCAGCCTTAAACCATCCGTGTCTTTTTGTGTCAACCATCCCTTCTCGTAACATTCATAGGCCCATGAACTGACACTGGTCACAAAATCCGTATCTAAACCCAGTTCGTTCGCCAGCAGCCATGCTTTGATCATCCCCTGGGGATCGGTAATATCCAACCTCACTGCATCCATAATCGTATTGCTCCAGAACCCCTCTCCCTTGGCGCCTTGAAACGGACCTTCCTCGATTTCAGAAAAAGGCATGCAGCCGAC
>DASPPQ010000108.1:0-34533 GCA_035625415.1 Thermodesulfobacteriota bacterium | reverse complement strand
TATTCTTTTGAAATGCGCTCGGCCGCATGGCACTGCGGGCACGTCGTCAGGGCGATCCGCTTCTCGTTGACCGGTGAGTCGGGGTCTAACTTCGCCTTGATCCCGTGTATTCCGTGGCAGGTGGTGCAGGTGGGGGAATCCATCCTTCCCCTGGCAGCAAGCACTCCATGGACGCTTTCAGTAAATTGCTTGGTTATATCGGGATGGCAGGTGCCACACGTCTGGGGAATGTTCGACCGGAAGATCGTTGATTTGGGATCGATCAAGGACCTCAGGCTATGGCTTCCGTGGCAACTCGTACATGTCACCTCTCCCGTTTTCCCGTGGACGCTTTTTTCAAATTCCTCTTTAGGAATAGCCGCCCCTAAGGCATGTTGCTTGACGAAGACCGCATCCGCATGGCAGCGATTGCATGTCTTTTCGATGTTGGAAACATTCGTCATGGATTTTGGATTCTTACTAGGGAGGACATTGTGTTTTCCGTGACAATCATAACAGTCAGCGGCCCTCTCCATCCCTTTCATGATCATCTTAGAATGGAGGCCTTGCAGGTATTCTTTTTCGGCCTTTGCGTGGCAACTTGCGCAATTCACCCTCTTGTCTGCGGCCTTTTGCCCGCCCTCTGCATGTTTGTCATCCTTGATACGGGTGTGGCAATCGGAACAGGAGAATTTTCCGTGGACGGAGCCTTTAAACACCGCTTCGGACACGAAAAGGGAAATACCTTTACCGCGAGCATCTTGTTTTTTGAGGGACTCGTCTTGATGACAACCCAGGCAGAGGGAATTGTTGCTCCAGGCAACTCCCGCCATTCCCCCCAAGATCAGCCCCAGGATCAGAGCGAAGATCAGCCCCGAGATCGGAAAGACAAGAAAGCTCCCTCTCCGAACTTTCCAAGCCGTGTTTCCATCTTCTCTCTGTCTCATGCTGGAACCCTCCTTGGAATGAGGAAAGGGAAGAACCCTTCTTTCAAATTCTCTCTCTCAATCTTTTCAAAAGCACACTCCACTGCCGACTTAATCTCTTCCAGGTCAACCGGCTTCATGGCCTGGTAAAAGATCCCCGCTCCCCGGAGACGTTTGACCGGCCCCAGAGCGAGATCCGAAGAGATGACAATCACCTGGATCTTATCGTCGATCTTTTTAAAGAGGGGGACCAAGTCGCAGGCCTTCACCCCTTCCATCTCATCGTCGAGGAGGACAACACGAATGTTTCCTTTTCGAACCTTTCGAATCATCTCACTCACCATCTTTGCTGTCTCGACATTGTACCCAATGTCATGAAAAAACGTGGAGAGTGATCTGGCCCAAAGATCATCCTGGTAGGCAATGAGGATCGTTTTCGATTTCATACGAAACTCCTCCTCCGTGAGGGCTCTATGCTATCCCAATCTTCCTATGTCCTATGTCGCCCGGGCAGGCATCTCTCCACGACGAAAAGAGGAAAACGCCATCCCTATCAACGAGGAAAAGAGAATTCCAGCGGGGATCAACTGGGCTAAGACCACGATGGCCCCTCCCGTGAAGAAAAAGCAAACCCCTAAGAGTCCTATTCCCCGGATCCCTCCAACATAAGCAATCCCCAAAAAAAACAAAGTGATCGCCATGACCAGGATCAAGCTTAAGAGGACAAAAATATTTCTCTTCTTTTCAAACATTCCTTTTCCAGCTTCCTATTTCTTAGCCGGTGCCGGTTCGATGCCCGGGAGTCCAGCCTTCTCTTCTCCCGCTACTTTTCCAGCCTCTCTCTTCCGTTTGAAGACCATGCTTGAAGAAGTTCCAACGAAAGAAAAGAAGAGTATTGCCGCTGGAATCAATTGAAGAAGGACGATCGCGGCCCCAATAAAGATGAAAATCCAGAGAGTGGCCCCGGCATCTTTCAGGCTGATGGACCTCGCAAACACCGAAGTGGGCATTCCCATCAAGAGCGGGAGGACCAGTCCGACCATTAATCCAGCCAACCGCGTTTTTCTTTTCGTTAACACGCCACCTCCCCCCTTTCTATTGGGTTCGCCCTGACATGCTGCATTTCATGTGCCAACGTGAACATGAAAATTAGATATTCATAAGTAATTGAAATCAATTAATTATGTTAAGTGGTGCTAAAATGCTTCCAAGCGCAATGTATACTTATGATATACATTTTTTCTAATGAAAATTGAGCAAAAATTCACTAATTATCAGAATTGATTGATTTAATTGAAGAATAAAATAAATAGGCAGCTGAATATTTAGTGAATCTCTCCAGCCATTCCATCAAGACGGCACGAGCATGCTGGGACCCCTCGCCAGGGCTCACGGCCATAAGTATGCCGAATGGGCTTCCTCGGCATGTGCGGCAGCTAAAGGATGAAAGCGAAAGGTGGCAAGCTGAAAGCGAGCCAGGGAATATTATCTCAATTGTCTCCAATCGTGCATGCCCCGTACTATCATGCCTCAGGGCCCAGTATTGGGCAGAGACACTGCCTATCCCGTTCGGCGCAACAGGGTATTTGCCGGTCAAAATCCCAAGGTGCGGGCTAAGATTGTGAAGGCGATGATTGGAATGAGCCAGCAGAAGAAGGCAATGATAAAACAGAGGCTCACGTCATCTGTCTCAATCTTTTTCACCTCCCCATATTTAACAATTAGGATCGTTCCAAGGGCACCAATCCCCACCACAACGATTGACCAACCCACGATTAACCATACGAAGAATTCCGACAAGAGAACCTCTTACACCCCGTGATCCATGCTCGTGCCCCGTGACCGAAAGGACAACCCCTCCTTAACTTAAAACTCGAAACTCCTGACTCTCACCCTTCTCCTCTCGCTCGAAGGTTGTATTTCCTCATAAGGGCTTGAAAATTCGGCCGTAGCATTCCCACTTCTTCAGCCGCTCTGGTGACATTCCACTGATGTCGCTCCAAGGCATTTAGTATAAACGCCCTTTCAATCTCTTCGACCGCCTTTTCCCTCACCTGTTTCTTGATCTCTTTGAGCTCTTCACTGGTCATCGGGATTTGGCTTTCCGAAATTTCTTTTTCTTGTTGACCCGGAAGAATGAGATGTTCTACTCTTACCATATCATCGTCAATCATCACCACCGTCCGTTCGATGACATTCTCCAGTTCACGGACATTTCCCGGCCATGAATACCTCATCAACCTTTCCATAGCCTCGGGGGTAAACCCCTTGATCGTCTTCCCCATTTCCTCCGCATATTTCTTGAGAAAATGGACGGCTAAAAGAGGGATGTCCTCTTGACGCTCTTTCAAGGTGGGAAGATAGAGAGGCACAATATTGAGTCGGTAATAGAGATCCTCTCTGAAGCCCTCTTCTTTAATCATCTTTTCGAGATCTTTGTTGGTGGCCGCAATAAGCCGAATATCCACCTTTTTTGCCCTGGTTCCCCCCACGGGAGTGAATTCTCTTTCCTGCAAGACCCTGAGAAGTTTGGCTTGGATGGATAAGCTGATGTTCCCCACTTCATCGAGGAAGACGGTCCCTCCATCGGCTACCTCAAAAAGCCCGGGTTTGGTCGTGACCGCACCAGTAAATGAGCCCCTCACATGACCGAACAATTCGCTCTCCAAGAGATTCTCCGAGAGGGCAGCGCAGTCTACCGGAACAAACTGCTTCTCCCTCCTCGGACTGTTGAAATGGATTGCCCGGGCAATGAGCTCCTTTCCCGTTCCGCTCTGGCCATAGATTAAGACCGTGCTATCCGTCATGGCCACTTTGGCAATGACCCGGTAGATGTCCTGCATCTTTTTACTCTTTCCTACAATGTTGTGGAACCCATACTTTTCCTCCAACTCCTGACGCAGGTAGATATTTTCCAGCACGAGGCTCTTTTTTTCGATCGCCTTCTTTACGACAATGGAGACCTCATCCGGCGTAAACGGCTTGGGGATGTAGTCGAAGGCTCCCAATTTCATCGCCTCGACCGCGGTTTCCACAGTGGAAAAGCCGGTGATCATGATGATGATTGAGTCGGGATAGTCTTTCCGGAATGTCTTCAGAATTTCCATCCCGCCAATCCCCGGCATTTTGAGGTCAGTGATGACAATGTCGAAAGGGTGGGCCTTCATTTTCTCAAACGCTTCCTTTCCGCTTAGAGCGGTCTCCACCTCGTATCCTTCCTCCTCCAGAATTCGTTGGCAACTCTCGCAAACGATCATTTCATCGTCGACGACTAAGATTCTTGGCACGGACACTCTTATTCCTCCCCAACCTTAATGCTTAAATCGAAATAATCTTATCATAAATGGCAGTGGTAATAAAGAAGCTGATCAACCTCGCTCTCGTCCCTCGGTGATGATCGAAGGTCCTATCCCCAGGATCGGAGTCGTTTCTACCGCCTCATTCGATCATCTGCCAACCATCATCGCGGGAAGTCTTCTCTCTAACTCTCTGAGATCTGAGATAACGAATTCTCCCCTCTGTCCGTCGGATCGATCCAGGTAAAAGGCATGAATGCCCAACGAGCTGGGGACAAGATAGTCAAACTCGTAATGGTCGCCGACATGGACGATCTCCTGAGGTCTGGCCTCAAGAATCCGGCAAATTCTCTGGTAAAAACCCGCTGTCTTTTTCACCTCGCCGAAATCGGAGGTCGCCGAGAAGATCCGATCGAAATATCTGTCGAGGCCAGTGGCTTCCATTTCTATATGGATGAATTCTCTCCCCGCGTTAGAGGTGAGAACCAAAGGGTAGTTGCCTCTCAAGCGCTCCAATAAGGGATGGACATCTGGATAGACCTTGATCTTATCCTTATACCGTTCCATCAAAACTTTCCAGTTCTCCGCGAGCTGGAAAAATCCGAACCAATACTTGATGTCATACCACTCAATGGCTCCCTCACCCACTTTGAGATATTCTTTTACCACAAAACCCTTCGCTTCTTCAAAGGGAAGACCCGCCTTCTCAGCATAGAGTGTGGGAATGCCGTGACCCCAGACCCAATCCGTAAATTCAGGGTCTACCAATGTCCCGTCCATATCAAAAGAGATAATTTTCGGCATCCTACTTCTCAAACATATGGTTATGGTTTACGATCGGCCATTGCAAAATCCAAACCTCAAATTCCAAATCCCAAACAAATTCCAATTCCCAATTTCAAATGACCCAATTCTATTCCTTATGTATTATGTATTTTGAATTTAGTTCATTGGAATTTATTTGGTGCTTGGTATTTGGTATTTGGTGCTTTCTCGATCGGTTAAATCCTTTCCAACACTACATCTTCGGCGCTTCGGATCTCCTTCTCCAACTCAGCAATGGCAATCGTGCGGGTTGGCAGATAGGCATGGGAAGTAAAGATGGTAATGCATCTCTTGCCGAACATCGTTGACGGAGCGCTGGGTTGGTGGGATCGGACGAGAACCTGTTTTTGATATCGTGTCATCAATCGGCGGAAATACCGTCGTCCAAATTGGGGTCTTCCCCAAAGGTCTCCCAGGTAATCCGTTTCGTTTTCCATAAAATCTCCCCAAACAATTCTGTCCCAATTTTCATCTCCCAATTCGATCTGCTTCATGTCTTCGAGGGACTCTAAATCCGGGAGAGCCCCGTGAAGGGCCAGGATTCCATTCTGAGTGGCGGCGGCAAGCGGGAATCTGGAGAAGAGCAGCCCATACTCCTCTCGTTCTTCGAAAGAAATGGAAGTCCAAAAATTAACAGGATAAAACTCTTTCACCATAAATCCTTCGTGATTCCCGGCTAAAAGAAAGAGCTCCTCAGGATGTTTCAATTTCAACCCCAGAAGGTATTGGATATTCTCTCCGGAACGATCTCCTCGATCCACATAGTCTCCCAAGAAGACAATGTGATAAGGCTTCTTGAGGTATCGCTCGATCACCCGTTGACTAGCCTCCAGATCTCCATGGGTATCTCCTACAAAAACCACCTTCCCCCGCGAAGGAAGCGAGATCAGGCGTGGTTCTTTCTCCAATAATCCTTTTGCCTTTTCAAAAAGATCTTCCCAATCCATCTCTCTTCCTATGCCTTTGTTACCTTGACATGGACTTTCCGATTTCTTGGCCCATCAAATTCACAAAAAAAGATCCCCTGCCAGGTTCCGAGAACTAACTTCCCTGATTCCACAAAGACGATTTCCGAACACCCCACCAGACTCGCCTTGATGTGGGCCGGAGCATTTCCTTCCATGTGGCGGTAGGAATCTTTAAAAGGAACGATCTTGTTTAACTCCATGACAATGTCATGGCCAACGCTCGGGTCTGCATTCTCATTGATCGTGACCGCAGCAGTGGTATGAGGAATAAAAACGATGCAGATTCCATCCTCCATCCCTGTTTTTTTCACGGCCTCTTGAACAGAACGGGTGATATCCACAAACTCCGTCTGGGTCGACGTCCTCACCTGAAAGGTCTGGATCATCTTAAACTCCGTCCTTCTAAAAAATTCTCCAATGATGCACTTTCATATCACATCCGACTTAGAATCTCAATCATGTCTCGGTATTATGTATAACGAATCTCGTTGATTCTTCCATCCCATGGAATAAATGCAGTATTGGGTTATAATATCAACAAATTTGTTATTGCGTCATTGAGCCATTCTATGAGCTCAACATTCCACCGTCGCGCTATTCCAATATCAACGGAGTAAGGAAATGAAAGAAGAGTTTCTGCCCTATTTGGCTCCAACAGCCACAATTGACAGCGATCATAAGAGCATCCGGGATTATGCAAGGGAGAGCATCGGCCGAAGTACCGAGCCTGTTGAAATCGCCGTCAAGCTCTATCTCGCCGTCCGCGATGGAATCATTTACGATCCATACGCTCCTTTCTATCTTCCTGAACATTATCGTGCAAGCTACGTGCTCAACCGCGGCAGTAGTTTCTGCGTGCCGAAGGCCTCCCTCCTCTGTGCTTTGGGAAGGGCCTGCGGCATTCCTTCCCGCGTCGGTTTTGCCGATGTCCGGAACCATCTTGCGACCAAGCAGTTGATTGAATTCCTGGGAAGCGATCTTTTCGTTTACCATGGCTTTACGGAATTTTGGTTGGATGGGAAATGGGTGAAAGCCACCCCGGCCTTCAACAGCGACCTCTGCAAAAGGCATCGTGTTCCCCCACTTGATTTCAACGGCCGGGAGGATTCCATTTTCCAGCCTTATAATTTGCAACGTCAAAGGTTCATGGAATATGTGGCTTTTCATGAGGTTTATGCCGATATTCCCGTGGACCGGATCGTCACCGAATGGGAAAAAACGTACGGCACGAGCCGTGTCAGAGACTGGATCAAGAAGTTTGAAGAAGCAGCGGGCCGCAGTCTTGCCGACTTCGGGAGGGAGGAGATTCTGCAGGAATAACGAGATGAAAATTCTTGAAATCCTGCGCTGAATCGTGTATGGTGGTGAAAACAAGGATAAAGGAATTGAGATGCCTCAGAAAAGGATTCTAGAGGTTTTGAAACTGGTCGAATTTCTCAATGAAGAAGTGAAAGAGGTCTCGAAAAGGTTGAGCCGTGTGACACCGAAAGAGGTCAGTGAAAAATTAGGGGCCTTAGCCTTGCTCAGGGAAAAGATTCTGAACCTTCAGGTGGACCTTCCCCAAGAAGTTGAGAAAAAACTTTCAGAGCTCTACCCCGCCATCGATAAAATCAAACAAAAACCCTCATGATTTACCACGCCAAGAGTTTGGGCCCCGGGCATATCCCTGTCATGCTGAAATCTTTTCAGCATCTCTCATTTTCCATAACCAAGAGATCCTGGCAAGAAGTGATGAACGAATGTGAATCAACGAGTTCAGGATGACGATTACGAATTATGGCTCTGAGGTAAACGGTTGACGAAATCAGTTCAAAAGGTAGATTTGAACCTGCAATCGATAGAAAAAATAGATAAGGGGTTAAAAAAGCGCAGTTCAAGGTCAGCCCCTGCCTACCGGCAGGCAGGCTGAGCCCTTGGCAACCGTAGCCGCCGCCTTCAGGCTGCGATTTCTCGCAGGCTAAACGCTTCGCCTACCATTTTGATTACGGATTATTGCCCAGGCATATTTTCTTGCTTTTAATTATAAATTAGCTTATAATAATTAAACAAAACAAGTTGGAGAGAGCCTTTTAGGCTTACAGTACATGCCCGCAAGAACTCTAAACGACTCCTTTGCGGGTTTTTTGTATTGGCGTAAGGGCCGATACGAAGGTTAACATACTAATTACATTGGACAAGGATCAGGGGAGGAGTGGTGCGAAAGAAATCAAAGTTTAAGACGTAATCCTGTTTCCTTCAAGCAGTTCAATTAAATGGCAGAAAAGAGGTTGACCATATGGTACAGTGGAGAAGGCGTGGAAATCATCGTGGGCCGAAATCAAGCCATTTAAGGCGCACAAAATCCTATAAAGTTTTATGTTCTGGCTGCGGAAAGGAAGTTGTCACCCAGGTTCCCCCGCCGAATGACAAAAAACTACTGTGTACAGGATGCTTCAGCAAATAGAGATGTCGTCAGAGTTATATCCAACCTCACCCTGAAAAATGAAGGAGGAAAAATGAATAAGAAGGTTTACATCGCTAACCTCCCTTTCCAGGCCAGCGAAACCGAGCTCAAACTCCTGTTCTCCAAAGCTGGAGACGTCATGTCCGTCAAGATTGTATCGGATAGGCAAACTGGCCAACCGAGAGGTATTGCATTCGTTGAGATGTCCACACAATGGGAAGCCCGGAGAGCTGTCTCCATGCTGAACCGGACAGATTTCATGGGGAAAAATCTGCTGGTAAAGGAAGCTATCGTCAAGCGTGGCTTCCGAGAGCGATAGCAATAAAGACTTAAAGACAGTCATCGAGACAGAAAGGACCCTTATGAATAAAGCGAGGCTTGAATGGGTTATGTCAGGGTTAAATCAGTATGCATTAACCCAGGCTGAAGACCAATTTCTCAAAACGGCGTTGGAGGACTTCAATAAAAACCATGCGCTGACAGAGCGTCAGGAGGATAGGCTGGAAACCCTTTACAAGGAGAAGTCCCAATCGATACCCAACAAGAAATCTGATCGTTTTTCCGTTAAGAAAAGCGACCCGGAAAAGACCAAGCCCAGAAGGCCTCGCGCAAGAGTGTTTTGATGTAAAAAGGCGGAGGAAGCAGCGATTCGGACAAGGCTGGCGAGATCGGGACAGAGATCTTTGTTTTTCCATCATAACTGAGACACCCGGAGGAGGGAACCCATGCCAGAAAGATCGTTGGAAGCGTTTGATTTTAAAGGACCGAAGCCCCAAACCATCCTAATCGTAATCGTTCTCTTGATTCTTTTCATCGTTTCATGGGGTTCTTTTGCCATCGTCCCGGCCGGCCACAGAGGGGTTGTCCTCTGGTGGGGGAGTGTGGAAAAAAGAATCATGGGCGAAGGGCTCAATTTCAAAGTGCCCATTGCCGAAAGAGTTATCAAGGTGGATGTCAAGGTTCAACCCCATCCATTCAAGGAGATCGATGCCTCTTCAAGAGAATACCAGATGGTGAAAATGACGGGGATGATGAACTTTCATATCGACCCGTCTTTTGTGAATGATCTCTACCAGAAAGTGGGGCTCGATTTTGCTGACAAGGTAATCGACCCGGCTTTCAACGACTTTGTCAAGGAGGTTGTGCCGACCTACCCGATTGGGGAGATACTTCCCAAGAGGGAGGAAATACGTAAGAGGGCAATGGGGAAATTGGGGGAGAACCTGGCCAGATATCACATTATTGTTGATGATATTTACTTTGCCAATATCCGTTTTTCTCCTGAATATGAAGGGGCCATCGAGGCCAAGCAAGTGGCCCAGCAACAGGTGGAGACGCAGAAACAGGTTTTAGCCCAACGGGAGATTGAAGCGCAGCAAAAGGTCGCCAGTGCAAAAGGAGAGGCGGAATCCATTCTGGTGGTGGCTCAGGGACAGGCCAAGGCCAATGATGCGCTATCCCGTTCGATTAGCCCGATCCTCGTGCAGTACAAGGGTGTTGAGAAATGGAATGGAATTTTGCCACAGGTCTCCGGAGGAGCCGTCCCCTTCATCAATCTGGGCAAGATGGGTGTCTTATCGGCCGAAACGGAAGGAAGCAAAAAATAAGTTAAGGGTTCAGAACCCTAACTATTCCCGAGAGAGGAAAGAGCATGATCAAAGCGGGTGACATATTCAAAAACATAGAAAATGGAAAAATGTTTACCGTTAAAAGTGCCGATCCCAGCATCATCATTTTGGGAACAAAGGACGGAACCCATTCCATGTTTGTCAATCCAAACAGCATGGAATCCGTATTCCTGCCTTTTGTAGAAGACGAGGTCAATGAAAAGCCTAAAGAATAAACCCCGTTGGAAATCCAGGCTGGGCATTAAACCTCGCCACAGAGTATTTTTTCATATCCGTCCACCTTTCGGTTCACATCGAAAGGTCCCAATGATTTTTTGGGTAGCTCTTGCCCTCTCAGTTATATTGTCAATATCGTCATCGGAGTTGGCTTCCGAGATACCGGCATAAATGTAGATTTCAAAACAGGCACTGGCACCAATCTTCGCTTGAGTGAATGTCTGAATGTTTGATAATGCCTCCTTTTGAAGTCCATTACCCAAATTATCCACCAGTTGTTGTGCCTCCTGGAGGTCGGTGTAGGGGAGTATCGTCACAATTTGCCCTGTATGATTTCTGACCGAGAATCCTTCCAAGGCACCTAAGTGTGTATCGATGTATTTTCCTAAGGCCTTGAGAACCTCAGCCGCTGCCAAGGGTCCAAGTGTTTCGGTGAGAAGATCTAATTCCACGCTGAACAGCACAGCCGTAACGGTTTGTTTTGCCTGCCTCTGATCTAACGTCATGGCATACTTGGCCTTGAACATCTGTTTTGAAAGGAGACCCGTTAATTCATCCCGAAGACTTTCCAGGCTCCGGAGAAACTCCTTTGCCATGGGATGATCCAACCTGGTGGATTCTTCATAGGACCCCTGAAACGCTACCCTTCCCTCCCAGAGAAGAATAATCCGGTCAGAGATGAAAAAAACATCAGGAATGTCGTGGCTGACGAGGACGGCGGTAAAACCGAACTTCTTCCTGTAATGGGCAATCATACTCAGGATTGCATTTTTCCGGATCGGGTCTTGTCCGGCTGTCGGCTCATCAAAGAGCACGATCTTTGGGTCTGTCACGAGAGATCGTGCCAGGGCCACACGCTTCTGCATGCCACCCGAGAGTTCTGACGGATATTTATCTGCCGCTTCCGTGAGCTCGGTCTGCTCTATTCTGGCCATCACCTTTTGGTCAATTTCCTTCCTGCTTAAACTTGTCGTTTGCCTCAGCGGCAGCGCGATATTGTCAAACACGGTCATGGAGTCGAAAAGTGCGTTGTTTTGAAACAGGTAACTGATCTGACTTCTATATCGATCCCATTCTCCCCTCCTCATCTTGTCAAGGGGGCTCCCCAGGAAAAAGATGGTACCCGCATCAGGCGAGAGCAAGCCGATAAAGTGTTTGAGGAGCACACTCTTCCCCGCCCCGCTTTTGCCCATGATCGTGGTGATCTGATTCTCGTAAATCTTCAGATTGATCTGGTCAAGGACAGTCCGGTCGCCAAAGCGTTTGGTAACGTCTCTAAATTCGACGAGTGGGGTTTCCACAGGCATCCTTTACTAGTCGTAAAGAAACTGCAGAGTGAAAAGCAGGAAAAATAAACTGCCGTTCAATAAGCCTCTCAGAGGCGAGACAGAGTATCTCTCCTTCTTACTGTGTATATTCCAATAATAAGCATTATCTCATAAAGCTATCTTAAAGTGAAGAGGTATGAACCAACTAGCCCTTTTTTTGACTCTCTTTCTTGTGATCGTGGCTTTTAAACTTTGCCCCGCCAGACAACATTTCCCCTGAAAATTGATCTCTCTCTACTTTATTCTTGATCTCTTTTTGTTTAGGATGTGGATAGCCAGTTCGGGCGTCAAAAATTTCCCCTGCGTGCTCTAGGGCAACATTGCTTTGTTCTTAGAACTGGCTTGAATCAGTTTCAACCTCGGGGTCTTAAACCACCAGTAATGTTCGACCTTATTCCACATCCCTTAATTTCTTTTTGGCGTGGCTATGCGGCTTCCTGAGGGATGACCTCATGCTTGCATTCTATCCGTAATTGTCAAGATTGAAGGTTAAGGTTAGCTGCGCTTGATGAGCACGAGGCGTAACAAACAACCCACTTCTTTAACTCTTTCTGTCTGAAAGTTTCGGTTGACCAATTTTCATAAAATAGATATATTTTGAAGGAATATTGAGTTGCTCCGGGGACTAAAGAAGGGATGCGTGGATTCTGAAACAACTTGCCATCGGCTGGTCATTTTTTTGAGCCCCCGAGGAGAAAAATAATAATCGAACTTTGAGGGTGCCCCTATACGTATTGTCTCAACGAGAAAGAGGTGTCATTCCCGGCGAGATTGGCCGACAATTGAAAGGTGAAGAATTATTCGGGTGGAAGGGGGGACAGAAATGAAGTCAACCGTTCTGAAGACATTTTTGCTCGGGGTTACCTTCGGGATAGGGATAACTCTCTTAGCTTTGTATACACAAAAACCAGGCCGCTTAGTCGAAACAATCGCAGAGAGCAGACGAGCACGAAGAGCCAAAGAAGAAGAAAAAAAACTGCAGAGAGACAGGCTGAAAGCAGTGGGCTTTTCGGATGAGGAAATTGACGAATTCCTCCGATAGGTGTCGATTTTGAGAGCCGTAGGGCAATGTTTCTTCCCTCGTCGATAGCATTTAAAGCAAAACACCTTGATCTCTTGCTGTTTCGTCAATAGCCCTCCCGCTACGTCATGCTGATTCCATTCCGATCACGGATCATCCAGGTTTTCACGGCGAAATAATGAATAAGCAGTAGAATTTTCGTCAGGGATAAAGGTTCATCCCCAGAGTTCCGCCACCGGATCCACCATGGCTTTCTTACAATTTAAAAAATGTTGGATCTTGACTTAAGTCAAAGATAAGTTTGAAGAACTTCTGTAAAATTAAATTTATTTAGTGGTAGTGAGAGAAGATGTTTTCTTCATGACTACAAAACAAAACCGAAAAAGGAGGATGTTATGTTTTGCTACCAATGTGAACAAACGGCAAAAGGTGAGGGGTGTACTGTGATGGGGGTTTGTGGTAAACCCCATGAAGTAGCTAGCCTTCAAGACCTTCTGATCCATCTTGTCAAAGGGATTTCTCTCTATGCCGTAGAAGGGAGAAAGGTTGGTGTCATAGACCGGGAGGTGAATACTTTTACTTTTGAAGCGCTCTTTTCCACCCTGACAAATGTGAATTTTGATCCCGAATGGTTCGTGGCCCTCATACAGCGCTGTGTGAAATTACGAAAGACCTTAAGAGAAAAGGTTAAAGCGGCCAGAGGAAGCACTGACTTGGGAGAAGGACCGGCAGTCTTTAAACCGGAGACGACACTGGACGGGCTCGTAAAACAAGGAGAGAAGGTAGGTTTGAAATCCGATCCCACCGCTGATCCGAATATCCTTTCTCTTCAGCATGCCCTACTATTCGGGATCAAGGGAATTACGGCTTATGCGGACCACGCCCAGATACTGGGCCAGGAAGATGATTCTATTGCGGCTTTTATCCACGAAGGCTTGGCGGCAACACTGAGGAAGGATTTAGGCCTCAATGATTACCTGGCTCTTGTTCTTAAGTGCGGCGAAATGAACTTAAGGACGATGGAACTCCTTGACGCCGCCAATACCGGCACTTACGGTCATCCTGTTCCTACAAAGGTGCCACTCGGTGTGAGGAAAGGGAAAGCGATTCTTGTCTCCGGTCATGACTTGAAGGACATGGAGGACATACTAAGACAATCCGAGGGCAAGGGGATCCATATCTACACTCATGGAGAAATGCTTCCCACCCACGGGTATCCCGGGCTCAGAAAATACCCCCATTTCTACGGTCATTTTGGAACCGCTTGGCAGAATCAGATAAAGGAATTCGCTCAGTTCCCGGGAGCCATTCTCCTCACTACGAACTGTCTGATGAGAGTCCAACGAACTTACCAGGATAATATCTTCACCAGTGGCCTGGCAGGGTGGCCGGGGGTCCCCCACATTTTAAACCGCAACTTCGCGCCTGTGATCCAAAAAGCGCTTGCCATGCCGGGATTTCCTGAAGACACGAACGGCAGGTCGGTGATGGTTGGATTTGGGAGAAACACGGTTATGAGTATCGCTGATAAAGTTATCGAAGCGGTCAAAAACAAGGACATACGCCACTTTTTCTTAGTAGCCGGATGTGATGGTGCAAAACCCGGACGTAATTATTACACCGAATTTGTGGAAAAGGTTCCGAAAGACTGTGTCGTTCTTACCCTTGCTTGCGGAAAATTCCGCTTCTTTGACAAAGACCTCGGCACAATTGGAGGAATCCCCAGGCTTCTGGATGTGGGTCAGTGCAATGATTCGTATTCTGCAATTCAGATTGCAGTCGCCTTGGCAAAAGCTTTCCAAGTCGGTGTCAATGAATTGCCTCTTTCCTTTATCCTTTCGTGGTATGAACAAAAGGCGGTGGCAATTTTATTTACACTCTTGCATCTCGGTATCAAACACATCCGCCTTGGTCCTTCGCTTCCAGCCTTTACGACACCCGATGTCCTTGATGTCCTGGTAAAAACATTTGATATCAAACCGATCACAACACCAGATAATGATTTGAAGGCCGTTTTGGGTGGGTAAAATTTGGACCTTGTGGGATGAAGATACCACGAAAGGAAATTCTAAGGAGGCGAGACACAATGTCTCGTCTTCTTAATGACGCATATTTCTCATCGTAACTGTTAATGGTCCACTCTCGGAATATTCCAAAAGTCGTAGTATAACAAACATCCCACTTCTTTGACTCTTTCTTTCTGAAAGTTTGGGGTGACCAATTCTCAATAGATGTATATATTCCGATCGGGACACCGCGAGGCAGGGACGAAAATATTTTTTCGTTTGACGAAGACGAGGTCGGTCGTTAGAGATTGAGCAATTGGAAAAAAGTCGTCCAATCAATAAATTGATGTTTTAGTGACAAATCCTTTTGCTTTATTTTCATCAGGCCCGTACGGTTCATGGCAAAGACTGACTTTATATTTTCTAAGTCATCGCGAGAGAAGAGAAAGCCTAACGGGCGGTCCCTGCTCTCAGACTCTTTCAGAAGAATGACAGCCCAATCCATATTTTCCGGGGAGATAAAATGAGAAATTTCCTGCCAAGGTGAAGGCATTTCGAAAAACGCTTTGCCGTGGCTCGCATGAATGAATAAGATTCCCCTCGCTATCCAACCCCGCGCGATAATTCTGGCGGTCCTTTTCGCCACAATGTCCAACTCCTTTTTTGTAAATCCAATCCGGCCAAAAGCGAGCTCTTATCGTTAGTCTGCAGCCAATGGAGTTATAATAGCCATTAGACTGGTCACTCGTCTCTTTTTCTCTCTTCTTTGTATTTTAACTTAGGTGCCTCAATCATAACCGTCGTACCCGGCGGGACCGAGTGGGTCAACCATACATTCCCTCCGACGACCGAGCCGGCGCCAATGACTGTCTCCCCTCCTAAAATGGTGGCGCCAGCATAAATGGTGACATGATCCTCTATGGTCGGGTGGCGTTTCGTCTTCCTAAGCAGATCGCCCTTTTCCTCCATGGGGAGACTTAAGGCACCAAGGGTAACCCCTTGATAAATCCTGACGTAGTCTCCAATAATACCGGTCTCTCCAATGACCACCCCCGTACCATGGTCAATGAAAAAATGCCTGCCGATAACCGCCCCCGGGTTAATATCTATACCCGTGACGCTATGAGCGTATTCAGTCATCATTCTTGGGATTAAGGGAACCTCCTGATCATGAAGCTCGTGGGCGACTCGGTAGATCGAGATGGCCAAAATACTAGGGTAACTGAAAATAATCTCGTCAAAGCTTTTCGCTGCAGGATCTCCCTGATAGGCAGCTCGAACGTCCTCGGCCAGGGTTCTTCTAAGATCCTTTAATTTTTTCAATAGCGTAAGGGCTTCCCTTTGCCCCCTTTCGGAGCAAGAAGTACAGATCATCTGACGACGCCGGCATTCATGGCGGATGCTCAGGGTTATCTGCTTAGATAAGAGTTCGAAAAGGGTATTTATTTCGATCCCCATCTGGTATGCCAGGCTGAAACTATCCACCTCATGTTCCCCAAAATACCCAGGGAAGAGAACCTTTTTAAGGCGCTCGACGATCTCATTCACGACCCCTCGAGAGGGCAGTCCTACCAGGTTCAGGTGATGGAGAGTATCCATGCCCTGACAACTTTCCACGAGGTCGGACACAATCTGAGGGAGTTCTTGGCGAAACAGAGGGGGCAGTTCGCACTCTATGTGGTCGGGCTCTGAAGGAAAGACCTTTTCTGCGGGGCATTCAGAATTAAGCTTATCCATACTTCTCACTCCTTTCTTGGCATTTCTTAGTAACTTCTCACCGTTGGCTGTTCAATCCTTTTTGACTCTAACCACGCTGGCCATGAATCGAATCTCCCTTTTTGCCCTTTCCTCCAATTTACTGTCCGAGTCCAGGAGGAAAATCCCAAACCTTCCATATTTTTTCTCCCAAAGGGACACCGTCTATTCTTATCCTCCTCTGAATAACACATTCCCAATACATGCTACCACACCTGGACGATCGCAGTCATTCACGAACAAGAAATGGCCTCGATGACCATCTTAAGAGCCTACTTTCGAATCGAAATAAAACTCATTCCCCTGAGTTGTTCAGTTGTGGGTTTAAGTCGTAAGCGATCGGAGGCTGCGGCTCTACGCCCTGAAAAACAGAGATGGGGGTCGGTCACAGATTTTTGTTGACAATACCGAAATAACATGATTAACCTACAATTATCTCCGGGAGAACGTATCAGGGAACTCTTAATAAGTGACCCCCGTTAGAAATTCCAGCCGTTGCGACTCGAAACCGAGCGGGAAATCATTTCTAACGGGGTAAATGTCTAGTGAGGGGGTTATGTTAAAAAAGGGAATCGTCGTTTTGATAATCATTTTGATACTGATCGGGATTGGGTTGTGGTATTACTTCAACCGTGTCCATGTTTCGCAGATTGAAAGCATCCTTAGTAATCCGAAGGCATACGAGGGAAAAGTGGTCACGATTGAAGGAGAAGTTACGGACAGGACCTCTTTTTTCGGTGTTATTAAATTCTATAAAGTTAGGGACAAAACAGGAGAAATAATCGTCGTTACCAAGAGGGCTTTGCCTGAATTAAACTCAATACTCAGAGTAAAGGGCAGGATAGATCAGGCATTTCCAATCGGTGACCTGAAGTTGGTAGCTTTTTTGGAAGACTCTTTTGAAGAAAAAGGTAAAAATAGGTGACGACTACAATCAACAGAAGAATGAATGGCATTATTCGATGCCGGGAAGCCCCGCCGTGCCTGCCCCGTCCTAACGGGATGGGCGCGGATCTTCAATCGGAATATCAGGTCCGTCTCCTTTTCGAGAGGGCATGATCTCGCCTTCGACATATTCCCGAACCGTTCTCACTATTTCCATGTCCTCATCGGTGGCGTCCGGCGCACAAAATATCTCTTGCGAAGATCTGAGATGGATATCATGTGACCTATCTCCTTTCTTGGAAGGATTGAGGCCAGGCGTTAAGAGAGAGTGATCGTACAGCGATCGCATGAAAGACAACGCGGGATTATCGGCAAATAATACCATCCTTTCATCGATCATGGATAGCAATTGTCCCGGACTCTGTTTTCCTTATATCACCAGACGTGAACGGATCGCAAGCGTTAAATCATCATTCGCTGTTACCTTTCAGCAGGGCCCTCTGCGACACCTAGACCTTTATCTAAACCTCTTGTTTGGCTTGCTTTTTATCCGTATTTCTGAACATTAAAGGTTAACCGCGCGCGATGATCAGGAGGTTTAACAAACAGCCCACTTCTTTGACTCTTTCCTTCTGAAAGTTTCGGTTGACCAATTTTCATAAAATAGGTATATTTGAGTCAGGAATCCCAAGGGTTGGAATGAGAATACCTCTTCGTTTGGCGAAGATGAAGCGGGCTGTTCTTCTGTCCTGGTGTCAGGAGGAAATATTGGTAAAACATAGGCAAAGTCAAGGATAAAGATTCGGCCCCGGATCCCTCTAAATTGCCTTCGCTCACTGCCGATCTTGACTAAAATTACAGGATTCACCCCATATTATCGGATATGCTTTTTGGTTAAAATACGTTACGGGCGTAAAGGGTTTAATGCTCAAGCTTCTTGCCGGCCCTCATCTGTGACATCGGGGTATTTTCCTGACCACGAAGTCAGAATCGAATCATGCGTACCCTCTTTATCAAAATCCTGATCCCTCTCGTGGTCGTCCTGATGATGCTGATTATCTCTACCCAGGTGATCCTCCAACGAGTTATCCGGAGGCAGTTCGCTGCTTTCATTAAGGAGAGCTGTGGGCGTTGCACCTTGAGCCTCGACCGGGTCCATCTGTCTGTTGTGCCTTTTTCAGTGATTTTGGAAGGAGTGCGTTTGGCCGGCGGTGATCCCAAGGCAACGAGGGTTGATGCAGAAGTCGAGCGCATTGTTGCCCGAAGCACTTTTCGAAGCCTTGTTTCTGGGAAGCTGCATTTCAAGGGGATTCAGATTCGTGCTCCTCACGTCGTGGTGACTGAAGGCGATTTGCCCTCACCTCCACCGGGGCCTGAAGAGGGGACTCGCGGGATATACGTGATTGATGGCATGCAGATTGTTAACGGCAGATTCACTTATATACGGGTCTTTGGAGTGGGTAAGGAAGCGCGTGAGGCAATTCTTCATGTGAAAGATATACAGGGAAATGTGGGGATGCTTGGTAACACGCCACAGTTACGAGGCCAGATGGTGCGTGGGCAGGCGAAGGGTCACCTTGAAAACTCAGGTGAGTTTCTTCTTACGGTTGGAACCGTGCTGTTTTCCAAAGTTCTGCAAGTAGATGTTGACCTTCAGATGGTTGAACAGAATCTTGCGGATATTAGCCCATTCTTTCAAACAAGTGACGGAATCCGGATTACGGGAAAATTAAATAAGGGGCAGAGTTCCAACAAGATTCGAGGGGAAAACCTCACTGGATGGGTCCAGGCCCAGTACCGGGGGTTGGATATACAATTTGAAAAAACCAAATCGCGTGGCGAGGTTTTAAGTTTTTTTAACAATCTGATCAAATCCATGAAACTTCATTCGTCCACTGTGGGTAAAAAACCTACCGATCAGATCCAAAGCGTCCAACTACAACGTGAAGAAGGGGAAACATTGCTACATTTCATTCTTCGCGGCATGAAAGATGCCGCGCTCAAAGTAGCAGGGAATCCATAAATCAAGATGCGTTGGATGCCGAGCAAGATTACCATTGCTGATCTGTGCCGTCATCTTATGGGTTTCAATCTTTCTGGCATGGATGAATAGTAAATAACCCTTCGCTTAATCTATAACAATACCTCCCCCCACACCAAGTCAAAAAGATAATTTACACCAGTTCATTTTTGTATTGACAAAAAAACTTTTATATGATTGCATTTTATTCATCTCATCCCTGGGTGGGGACTTTTAGTAACGTCTTTTCTTCCTGGAGGTAGTATTTCAGCGAAATAATTTAACCTGAAAACATCGGGCCACCCGTGGACACAATTTGAGGATGGGGGTATTCATGAAAAAAACCGTTCCATGAGTGATCCTGGAGAGGGGGTGGGGAATAAAAAAAAGAGGACCAAAACCTTTTAAAAAATTATTCAGAGGAGGTATGGAAATGGGAAAGAAGATAGGCTTGGTTTTCCTGACAATGTTAATTGGCATTAGTTGTCCAGTCGTTCTTATACCAGCTTCTTCACAATCAGCAGAACCTGTTATTGTCGGAGTCCCAACCTCGCTGTACACTCCATTTGGGAGAGATGGTCTGAAGGCAGTAAATATGGCTGTGGAGGAGATCAATGCAAAGGGAGGGGTATTGGTAGGAAAAGAGAAAAGACCGCTCAAGGTGGTCGTCACAGATACCAGAGATGGCGAACCGACGACCCCTATCCATGATTCCCTCATGGCTTATGAAAAAATGCTTTTAGAGCAGAAACCTCATGCAGTGGTCATCGCTCCTTTCCGCTCGGAAGCTATTATTGCGAGCATGGATCTGGTGGCCAAATATAAAGTCCCACAGCTTCAGACCATTGCCCAAACCCCTCAATTTCAGGTGAAATTCAGGACGGACCCAGAGAAGTATAAGTACCTATTCCGAGTCACGACAGATGCCGGGATTGATGCGAGATATCTCGGAGGAGCTTTAGATTCTCTTAAAGAAAAGTTTGGCCTGAACTCGGTGTACTTCATCCCCCAGGATACCTTATGGGCACTCGGTTTTATCGGTGTATTGAGAAAGCACTGCGAATCGAAGGGCTGGAAAGAAGTGGGTTACGAACCTTATGCGGCAGGCGCAACTGATTTTTCACCCGGGCTGACCAAGGCTAAAGAAGGAAAGGCTCAGGTTATTGCAATGGTCTGGGATGTCCCTCTGGGCGCGGGAATATTTACGAAACAATGGGCGGCGATGAAAGTGCCTGCTCTCGTCATGGGCTTTGTTCCCCCCATGGCTGCGGCGGATGCATGGAAAACGGTCGGGAAGGATATTGAATATAGCATCCACGTGGAGTTTCCGGTTGGGTCTTCCCTTCCACTAAAGAAGTTGCCGAAGACAGTGGAGTTTCTCGATAAATTCAAGAAGAAATATGGAAAGACGCCTGAGGCAGCTGCTGTCAATTCATCCGCCTATGATTCAGTTTATATTCTGGCTCAAGCCATCGAGCGGGCTGGAAGCCTTGATGCGGATAAGCTCGTTACGGCCCTCGAACAGACTGATTACAGGGGAGTGTCGGGAAGGCTCAGATTCAACAAGGACCATATTGTCGTTTTCGATTCAAACCCTGAAGAGACAGGGGTATGCGTCGTTTTCCAGTGGCAAAAAGGGGAAAGGATACCGGTTTTTCCTGCCTTCTTAGCTGAAGGGCAAATAGCACTTCCTCCATGGATGAAATAGTAGATAATCCCCCTACCCCCCTCCGGAAAAAGTGAGGGGTGGGGGGATTGAAAAATTAAGATAGAGTATGTCGCTTCTTATCTATGGCACAATAAGCAGTGTTGTCTTAGCCCTTTATGCCCTCGGCTTTAGCCTCACCTATGGCATTAGTGGGTTAGCCAATTTTGCTCATGGAGCCCTTTACATTCTAAGTGGCTTCATTGCTTGGTCTCTTCTGAACCAAGTAGAGCTACCTTACTTTTTATCCGCAATTCTCTCCATCATCATTACAGGGCTTATCGGTTTTGGAATCTATTGGGGACTATTGCTCCGCGTGAGAGGCATACCACTCGCTGAGCTTGTTGTCACTTTTGCAGCGGGAGTAGCCATTTTAGAACTCTTGATGTGGAAGGGTTTCTACGGCATCCAATATAGCCTGCCTCTCTTCGTGGAAGGGGGCATAGAAATAGGCGGCGTAGCCGTAGATTATCAGCGTCTCTTTATTATCGGAACTGGACTGGCCTTAGTCATTCTTCTCTATCTTTTCGTTCATCATACCAAGATCGGTCTGGCCTTCAGGGGAATGGCTCAGAACGAACGTACAGCTCTTTCAGTCGGTATCGAATCCGATTGGATAGGCTCTCTGAGCTTAGCCTTTGGTTCAGCTCTGGCAGGGGTTGCTGCTATTGTTATTCTGCCAATGGGACTTATGGAGTCCGCCATCGGATACGAGGTCATAATCTATGCTTTGGCGGTAGCTATTGTGGGCGGATTAGAGAGTACTTCAGGGATTATCGTGGCCAGCTTCATTCTGGGATTTGGACAAGTGGGAACGGCAAAGTTCCTCAGTGCAAAATGGATGATTATTGTGCCTCTCGTAGCGATCGTCTTTGTCTTGGTCATTCGGCCTTCGGGCCTATTCGGTAAATATAAGGAGCTCGAAGAGAGGATTTAGGTTGACTGAAGTTGCAGCCAGATATCGTAAGAAAAGGTTAGACCGTGGGATCAAAGCAAGGGCTGACACTGTTTTTGCTATCGCCTCATTCAAAGAGATACTTTACCTTCTTCTACCAAGAGCCGTGCCGGTCATTGCATTACTTGTCTTACCCATCGTGCTAAAGGGCTATTGGGGCAAGGTTCTGGTTTATGCCTGTATTTTTGGCCTCCTGGCTTTGAGCTGGGATTTCCTGGCCTGCTGTGGTTTATTCTCCCTCGGTCAAGCATTATTCTTCGGCCTCGGTGCCTATGTGGCTGGCATACTTAGTTATTACCTTCATTGGCCACCTGTCCTCACCATACCCGCAGCCATTTTAGGCGGGGGTCTGTTAAGCGCGGCTTTGCTTTCGCCCGTTCTGAGGTTGAGAGGTGTATACTTTGCCATGGTGACTCTCATGATGCCTCTTCTCTTTATGAAGATGATCGAGACGACTGGACTCTTCGGCGGAAGTCATGGATTATCTGCCCTCCCTCCTTTTCCCAATGAATGGGTTGCAAAATATCTCGCTGTTGGGGCGTTTTTGTTCGTTCTTTTTATTTTCCGAAGAATGATGAGTGAGGATTATGGACTCGTGTTGAAAGCGATTCGAGATGATGACCGTGCCGTCATGAGTGCTGGCATTAACATATACTGGCGAAAAACTCAGGCTCTTTTCGTTGCCGGCGCCGTAGGCGCCTTCGCCGGTGCCTTTATGACGCATCACTATCAGTTCGTAGGCATGACGGTTTTTGCCTTGGATTATTCTATCTTACCCCTCGCCGGTTCAGCATTGGGTGGACCAGGAACGTTTGCCGGTCCAGCTTTAGGGAGTATGATTCTGATACCTCTTTCCGAGGCCCTGCGCGCCCTGGGAGGGCTAAGGATAGCTCTTTACTGTATTATTCTGATTTTGAGCGTCATCGCTTTGCCCGAAGGTGTTTTTCATTATATCGAGAGAAGATACCACCAATTTGAAAGGCTGGTGAAAGTTGGGTAAAACGGAACAACAGGCCATTCTTAGGGTTGAGAGACTTGGAAAACACTTTGGTGGTGTCCAAGCGGTTCACGACGTCAGTTTTTCACTCCGCCAGGGAGAATTTCTTGGAATTATCGGACCGAATGGGTCCGGAAAGACCACGCTCGTCAATTTGATCACAGGGTTTGTCAAACCTGATTCAGGCAGAGTCATCTATCGAGGAGAAAATATTACAGCCAAAAAACCTTATACCGTCGCAGGGCTTGGGGTTGCTCGGACTTTTCAGATGGTGAGACTCTTTTATAATCTTCCTGCTTATAAGAATCTCATCATTCCTCTGTCTTCTCCAAGGGTGAAGAAACTCAGAGGAGGTGAATATGGCGAAAGGGATGACGTAGCCGTTGATCTATTAGATGATATGGGGTTTGAGCGCGATTCTTTCGTGCCCTATAAGTTGGCCGGTAGTCTTCCTCATGGCTACCTGAAACGTTTGGATTTGGCCCGTGCCATGGCCCTTCGTCCGGAACTCTTAATCCTTGATGAGCTTTTTTCCGGAATGGCTATGTCCGAAGTGGCGAGCACCCTGCCTCTCATTGAGAAATTCCACGAAGAAGGGTTGACGATCATCATGATTGAGCACAGATTGAAAGAGTTATTTCGAGTCGTTGACCGGGTGATGGTATTGAACTTTGGCGAAAAGATCGCTGACGGATCTTCTCAAGAGGTAATGACCACCGAGGCCGTCAAGAAGGCATATCTCGGGATCGAAGTGGAGATAGGTTAGCCCCGTAAATGAAAAAATGACGGAGAGTGCACAAAGGGTGCACTAAGATTAGAGGGGCTTTGATCAACTCAGGGGTTGACGCCTGTAACAATAGGGTTAATTCTGCAAATGGAACGGATGCTCACTGTCAAGAATCTCATGGTATTTTTTGAAAATGCCCTTGCCCTGAATGACATCAGCCTGGAGGTGCAGGAGGGTGAAATTGTCGGGGTTCTCGGATCCAATAGTGCTGGAAAAACCACCTTGATGAATACCGTTTCTGGCTTGATTCTTGATATGAAGAAAAAAGAGGATCGTAGAGGCGGGGAGAGAATCAGTCTCCTCGGCGAATTGAGGTTTGAAGGGGAAGATATTCTTAATATGAAGCCAACTCAAAGAGTGAAAAGAGGAATTGTCCTTAGCCGGGAGAGGCACCCGATTTTTCGTGATAGCGATGTGGTGGAAAATTTGAAAATCGCCGGATATCTGCACAAGAAACATGAGGCTAAGCAAAAAATTAATTTTATTTTCCAACTTTTTCCACACTTAGAAGGAATGAAAAAGAGAAAAGCAGGGCTGCTAAGCGGTGGGGAACAGCAGATGCTGGCTATTGGTATCGCACTAGTCGCCAAACCAAGGTTGTTGCTCATGGATGAACCACTCCTTGGATTAAGCCCCCTCCTTCAGGCCGACTTGGCCCGGGCGATCAAGGGTATTCGCGTACAAGGTATCACAGTTCTTGTGACCGAACAATTTGCCAGGACCCTCCTGCCGATCATCGATCGAGGATACGTGATAGAGAACGGGATGCTTGTCATCGCGGGTTCGAGGCAAGAGCTATTTGATAATCCCGAAGTCAAATCGGCATATCTGGGAATCTGAACTGACTGCAGAGCGCATAGGGCATAGCGTTCAAACCTTCTGCACCATACCCTTTGTTCTTTGTAATTATTTGAAATTTGTGCATCGGGGTTTTAAGTGCTATGCTCTTTGCGCTATGCGCTTTGCGATAAAAGGACATGGAGTTACTTGCCGATACCATTTATGGTTCTTTTGAAGAGGCGACACGAAGAAATCGCAATAAGCCAGCCCTCATCCATCTTGGAGAAAGATATCCTTATTCTGACCTGAAAGAGCTGGTACTTCAATTTGCTGCCTCTTTACATCGATTAGGGATTAGGGAGGATGATCGTGTTATTTTGAACCTTTATAATCTTCCTCAAACCGTCATTGCCTGGCTAGCCCTTCAGCGCCTCGGTGTCATACCTATCCTTGTGGCTCCTGTTTATACGGCTGAGGATCTTAAGTATCTGGCCAAAGACAGTGGAGCCGAGACGATTGTCTGTATGGATACAAACCTCAGGTATGTGGTTGAGGTTCTACCTGAGACCCCGTTAAAAAGGGTCATTGTCACCAATATGATCGATCTCGTTCCCTGGTGGAAGAAGCTTATTTGCAAAGGCTTCGATCGTGTTCCGAAGGGTAAAATTCCTTTGGGAAAGGATTTTTTCTCTTTTATAAAACTTTTAAAGGAAGGCCGCCCTTCTTCTCTCCCTCCTTTCCGGAAGAGGGGTGAGGGCAGAACAGCCCTCATGCTTTACACAGGTGGCACCACTGGGTTTCCAAAGGGCGTTCCTCTTTCGGAAAAGTTTTTTCTCATAAGAGCACTCGAATGGAGGGGGGCCAGTGAAGGGGTCACCCGGTTGGGAGAATGCATTACAGTGCTCTCCGCCCCTCTTTATCATATCATTGGTGAGATGGACGGCCTGTCGCCTATCATCATTGGCGGCGAGACGGTCATCCTGCTGCCACGGGTTGTCTTAGATGCTTTGTTCGATCATATTCAGCGATACAAGGCAACCAACATGTTCGCTGTCCCGGCAATGTACCGAATGATCCTGGAACATGACCGGCTCGATGACTATGATTTCAGTTCCCTTCGGTATTGTGGGACGGGGGGCGATGCCATGCCGGTTGAAGTAGGGAATCGGTGGCTTAAAAGGTTCAACATCCCTTTATACCAGGGCTATGGAGCAACCGAACTGTGCGGCGCGACTTCCCTCTCTTATGCCAAAGATGGAATTCCTCCAGAGGGTTCAGCAGGGAAAATCGTTTCCACGGATCGATTTAAACTGGTGGACCCTGAGACCCTGAGGGAAGTTTCACCCGGGGAGCCAGGAGAATTGTTAGCAACTTGTGACTTTGCGGTAAAAGGTTATTGGAATAATCCTGGGGAGACAGCAGAATGCTTTTTGAATATCGATGGAGAGATCTGGTATCGAACGAAAGATATTGTCCGTGTGGATGAGAACCGGTGGCTCTTCTTCATGGACCGATCTGTGGATATGATTAAACATAAAGGCTATCGAATTGCCGCTGCCGAAGTGGAAAGGGTACTCCAGGCACATCATGCTGTACTGGCTGCCTGTGTGGTGGGGGTACCAGATGCGAGTGTTGGAGAGCGAATCAAGGCATATGTTGTCCTTAAGACCGATGTGAGGGGAGTGAGCAGTTATGAGCTCATGAAATGGTGCAGGGATAGGTTAGCTCCTTACAAGGTTCCAGCGTATATCGAATTTCGAGACATGCTTCCGAAATCGAAGGTAGGGAAGATGCTGAGGCGTGAGATGAGGGAAGCGGAAAGAAGAAAAGTATGGAAATGAGTGAAAAAGGTGGATCTTCATAGCTCTACTATTTGCCGCATTCTTAAAAGAGACGGCAGGCTACACGAAAACCAAACAAAGGTATAACAAACAGTCCACTTCTTTGACTCTTTTTTTCTGAAGGTTTCGGTGTAATTTCTGAAGGTTTCGGTTGACTACTTTTCATAAAATAGATATATTCGACTTAGGAATCCCAAGGGTGGGAATGAAAATATTTCTTCGTTTTCAGGGAAAAAGCCTGGGGTCAAAAGGAAACTTTCGTGAAATATGGGAAAAGTCGAGGATAAAGATTTTACCCCCCAAGCCCCCTGAAGAAAGGGACGGATCATGAAATGCCCTACAGAGGCTTTTATCAGTTTGTCCAAGAAAATATTGAATCTTGGCTTATTGATTTGGATCTTCTCGCTCCCCTTCACCGCAGTCGCTCAGGAGACGGTGCCCTTATCTATATCAATGGAAAATTATGACTATCCCTATCCTGTAAAATTACTTCCCCTTACCATAGAAGGTCAGGATTTAAGAATGGCCTATATGGACGTATCACCTGAAGGGACCCCAAATGGCATGGCAGTATTACTGTTACACGGAAAGAATTTCTTTGGGGCCTACTGGAAGGAGACGATCCATATCCTGTCCCGAAGCGGCTTTAGAGTGGTTGTCCCTGACCAGATCGGTTTCGGGAAATCGTCAAAGCCGAATATTCATTACAGCTTTCATCTATTAGCGGTCAATACAAAGAGGCTTCTGGACATCCTTGGCGTCAAGCAAGTCGCCGTTGTTGGTCACTCGATGGGGGGAATGCTGGCAACAAGATTTACCCTCATGTATCCTGAGGCGGTTACCCATCTGATCCTTGAGAATCCCATTGGTCTGGAAGATTATAGAATAGTTGTGCCCTACACGCCTATTGAAGAGGCGTATCGGAATGAACTGAACGCCACAGAGGAAGGAATCCGGAATTACCACAAGGCATACTATGTGAAATGGAAGCCTGCCTATGAAGAATACGTTCAAGTTTTTCTCAGGTGGAGAGCAAGCGGTGAATACCCGAGACTGGCCATGTCCTCAGCACTAACTTCCCAGATGATTTATGAACAACCCGTTTGCTACGAATTTTCATATATCAAGTCAAAGACCCTTTTAGTCATTGGGCAATCCGATAGGACAGTTGCCGGTAAAGGGAAAGTGAAAAAAGAACAACTCTCTTTGGTCGGACAGTACCCGGAGTTAGGCAGAAGGACTGCGGAACTGATCGCAAACTCTTCCCTCATTGAATTGCCTGACGTCGGGCATATCCCTCATTTGGAAGCACCGAACGCCTTCCATAAGGAGTTATTGAGATTTCTTAAAACAGACTAAGAGGATTACACCTAAATGGAGGTGGAGGGAATGGTGGGGGTAAGATTCGACCCAGGAAGCCCTAGCCAATGGAAATCAACAAGGAAAAATTAAATCGCAAAAGAGGATGAACGGATAAAAAAATGGGGAAAATTTTCCCCATTCTAAGTTGAAAAATCGCCATGTTGCAGAGAATACTCTCTGAAAGGATTATTCGACTTTCTTCCAGGTCTTGTCTGGATCGTATTTCTTCATCGCTGTTGCAATGTTCCCGGTTTCCTTACCCAGATTCTTTTCGTAAACCACACCCTCCTGGTTCACGATAAAGGTCATCACTCCGGAGTTCCCGTATTCCGCAGGATAGGCAACCAAGGCAAATCCCCCAATCATCTTGTCATTCACCACGTAATCGTATTCGCCTCCTGGCGCATTCTTACCCTGGGACTTCAGAATCCTGTAGTAATATCCATGATAAGGGTTTCGTTTTCCACCGGGCCCCTTTCCAGAGTATCCCTCCCCGGAAGCCTTGGCGATTAAGGGACCAAGGGGGCTTTGTTCTTCCCCCTCTTTCGCCTCCCAGTAGAGGCCATTCTTTTCTCCTTTTCTACTAATAAACCTCTGGGCGTATTCCAGCAGCTTGTTTTCATCCCGGTCCTCCATTATGTATTCACGCTGTGCATCCACATAGGCCAGACACACCTGGATGGCATTGAGTTCGTTACGGCCGATTCTGCGGTTCAGGATCTCTTCCTTCCCTGCCTTAGTATCGAAGAACCAGTTTTCACCCTTCTTAACAACAGGAATTGGATAAGGCCATTCTTCATTTCCTACGTGGAGGATGACTTTGGTATCATTCTCACTCACCAGTTTGTTCATTTCCTCATAAGCCTTAACAAAACGTTCTCTCCACGCCTTATCGGCAACCTCATCGCCAGAAAAAATAAGCTCTTTCCCTGCAGGACCAAAGATCGCCAGTAATTCCTTCGTATCATTTCCTCTAACCGCATCGATCAGTGCCTTAACAGCCTCTTCGGGAGATTTGAAACTTTTTTGCTTCGCATTGGCTGCAAAAGCAATCTGATAAAATGCAGCTAACGTCATCACTGCGGCTATGATTGCAAAACCAAAACGGCACATCGATCGCTTCTTTTGATTCCCTGTATTGATAAACATCGCTTTTTCCTCCATGGAACTATGATGTTTAAATCGTTCACTCAACCCTTAACGGGGACGGCCAACATTCCCCTTACCCGGACCGCCTCCCTTTTTTGGAGACATGCTCTGGCGGCTTTGGAGACCACGATTGCTCTGAATTCGTGCATCGCTTCCTCGGTACGTGCCTGCAAAGGCACCTTTATTCTTGCTAAGATCAGGAGCCTGGCGAGTAGCCACTGGAGCCACTGGCGCCTGCTGGTATCTTGTCTCCTGTCCAAAGCCTCGAAAGTCCCGACGGGTCTCCACTCCCTGACGGTAGCTGCCAGTAGTGCCTCGATTCTGTTGATTCCTCCAATATCCACTGCTCTGCCAGCTTTTCCAGTGGGTTCGAACATCACCATAAGGTACTGGGCGGTAGTTCCATCTCTGACCTCCCCACATGTGGTTGCGGTAGTCGTCTCTCCAGCGGGGATGCACTCCACCATACCACCCTGGCACACCATTGTAAAACTCCCATCCTGAATCATAGTTTAATGATCGATACCAACGACCTCCCCAGGGCCGCCACCACCAGCCTCCATAGAAATAAATGTCTTGGTCGTAGTCAGGGGCCACATAAACATCTGTGTCAGGCAGGACTACCAGAGAGGGTGGTGCACTAAATATAATGGGCGGTGGTAGAGGAAAACTAATGCGTATATCTACCCCCGCCTGAGCTAAACAGGGAACAATAAAAAGCGCCATCACTATAGCCAACATTATACCGGACTTTTTCATCTTACTCCTCCTTATCAAGGATGTATTATGAACCCATCCCCATTGTCAAGACAAAAAAGCGGGTTGCACTTGGTGAATGGCCTGAGAACCCTGTCCCGGATTTAGAGGGATCGGTTCCTCATATTGGTCGCACATCAAGGCGGGATATCCACGGTTTGGAGTTCCAAATCTTCACCCCCAATAATTCGACCCATGCCCTGAATCCCGATTACGGTCATCCTGGTTACCCCGATAGTGATCTCTATAAGCATATCCGTGACTGTAGTTGTACTAGCCATAGCCATGAAAATTACCAGTGCCGTAATCGTGTTCATAACCGCAACCACCAACCGAAACGCCGGCGGAGAGCATCAGCCCAACCAGAGGTAGAATCCCAAGAAAAACCCACCTATTATTCATACCATCACCTTCTCTTCTTTCACTTTTATCTATTTGGACGGATTACAGTCTCTTTTATTCAAATTCTTAAAGGCAGAAGGAATCCCTCGCCCCCAAGAACTCAATCCGCACTACCAATCTGATTGAAAGAGCGTTTCGAGAAGTAAAAAGAAGAACCAGACCCATGAGAGTCTTTGGTAACAAAGCGAGTATGGAACGGATTTCCTATGCGGTATTCTTTCACTACAATTCGAAAGGCCAAGAGGTATCCTCTTTCCTTTTTACACAGAGGGCTGGATCATTCCTTCTCGAATGAATAGATAGGACAACCCCGCATCTTGTGGTATATTATTCTTGACAAACTGTCTCCTGTTTCATATATTCGACTCCTGCCGGGGTCTTTAAAGAGAACAACCGTGTAATTTAGATAGCGGAAAGGAGTCCGCAGCATAAAGCATCATGTATTATATCACGGAGGTCCGGTAGTTTCTTGAGGAGCTTTAGTAGCTAATACAAACGCGTTAAATCATTTTACATGTCGCGCAAGGCTTTAGCCTTGCTTAAAGCAACCCTAAAGGATTGCCCTACAAAATATTTAATGCGTTTGTATTAGATCAGAAGGATTATTATTTCAGAACCGGAATTTGCCCCCCGGCACCAGGATCCAATTCAGGAAAATCAGAATGGAGGGAAAGAACATGAAAAAGGTTCATTTGTTAAAAAGTATTGCCTTGGCGATGGGATTGACAATAGGTTTCAGCCTTTTTTTGATCCCCTGGGTGTCGGCTCAGGGGAAGATCGCCCAGGAGGATCATTGGGTGTCAAGTGCTTCAGCGGCTGATGGGAAACCTCTTAAACTCTATGTCCGTGAGAAACGGCTCAAAGAAGTTAATGTGGGACAGTTTTCAAGCACGGGCAAAGTGGCCCTTCTGGTTCACGGTGCAACAACCCCCGGGCACCTGGCTTTCGATCTTCAAATCCCCGGAAACACGGGCCTTACATACTCCCTGATGGATTATCTTGCTGAGAACAAGTTCGATGTTTTCAGTGTCGATTATCAAAATTACGGACGTTCTGACCAGCACGATTGCGGCCTTTGCGTAACGACTCAGGTGGCGGTCAATGATATTGATGCCACCGTTGATTATATTCGAAACCTTCGGGGGGTCAAACAGATCTATCTGCTGGGTTGGTCATGGGGAACCACCACCGGTGGTCTTTATACCATGCAACGTTCTTTCAAGATCAAACGGTTAGTTCTTTATGCTCCTCCAGTGCAAAAAGGTCCGATTGGAAGTCCGCCCATCGATCAATTCCGTCCGGTCACAATAGAAGGAACCAAAGGGCTGTTTGAACTTCAAGCGACGGACGACATCGTGGTTGACACGTTTGTAAAAGAAGCGGTGAAATTTCCCAAGGCTCCCAACGGTGTCTTTTTCGATCTCAATAACAGAATGCCTATTGTTCATCCGCGCCAGATCGCTGTCCCCACAATGATCATCATGGGGTCACTGGACCGGGCGACTCCGATTACACAACCGGAACTTCCGGGCTTTTTTGCCGAACTGGCCAATCCTGACAAGCAGTTCATCATCGTCCCGGGTGCGGGCCATACGCTCATCATCCAGAAACCCAGGCTGCGCTTTTTCGTGGAAGTACTCAAATGGTTTAACCTTGAATAATAACAGGCATATCGTGTCTTGATCGTCCGATTATTCTTTAAACACATCGTGTAAGGGGAGCAGCGGAAGGCCTATCTGCTCCTCTTTTTATTCTTCAAATATCAGCTTTCCTTCTTTAAAAGTAGCCGATGATTTCAATCCCGTAATCATTCATTTCTCACCCTTGCCAAGAGTGAAGAGTAGTAGGTAACAAACAGCCCACTTCTTTGACTCCTTCTGAAAGTTTCGGTTGACCAATTTTCATAAAATTTGTATATTCCAATGGAGCAATCAGCAGTCATCAGGGTGGCGGCGGATATTTTATCTCCTTGCCAAGGCTATAAGTTATTGTGTATAATGTAATGTATAAAGATTCTAAGGAGAATGACATGGCAGAAATGGTACGCAAACAGATTTACGTTGAAGAGCGCCACGAGCGGCTACTCAAGCGAATTTCCAAAGCGCGTGGCGTCAGTGAAGCTGAATTCATTCGTCAGGCGATTGAGCGGGAGGCCGTGGGGGAAAAACCTCTTTTAGCGCCTGATCAAGAGGCCTGGGACAAGATTCTTCGCTTCGCCAAGAGCCGGAAAGCCCTTCGGCCCAGCGTTCGGCCTTACCGGTGGAACCGCCTGGACGCCTACAAGGATAGAGAAAAACGGTTCACCAGACGTGCAAAAGGATGAGGGACCGATGCCACCAATATTGATAGATACAAACCTTCTGATCTACCTTTACGATCCAAACCAACCTGATAAACAGAAACAATCGGAACGTATCCTTGAACAGTTGGAGCTGACGCCCAGCGGGCGTTTGAGCGTTCAGGCACTTGCCGAATTCTTCAGCGTGGCCACACGAAAACTGTCTCCGAGCCTCACTTCAGCACAGGCTTTGGACCAGGTAACCCTTTTCACCCGTCTCTGGCCTGTCTTTGATTTAACCCCTATGATTGTGATGGAGGCCGGCCGAGGCGTCCGTGATCACAAACTTTCCTACTATGACGCGCAAGTATGGGCGACGGCGCGCCTGAACCAGTTGTCGGTTGTGTTCAGCGAAGACTTCCGGGACGGGTCGATCCTGGAGGGGGTGCGTTTTGTGAATCCTTTCTCTCCAAAGTTCCTGCTCGAAAAGTGGCTTTAATCATCAACAGATCTAAAACTTTCGGTTGACCAATTTTCATAAAATTGATACATTCCAATCATCGATCGTCAATCAACAATCATCCTGGTGGCGGTGAGGATAATTGGGCCATTGTATCGTTGCAAGACCTGACCCCAAGCCTCTTTAATTCAGATTTTATAAGGGCGACGAGAAAATATTTCTTGGTTTCACGAAGACAAGGCGGGTTATTAGAGATTGAGCAATTGGAAAAAAGTCCCCTAATTAATAAATTGATGCCTTAACGACAAATCTTTCTCCCTTATTTTCATCAGGCCCATACGGTTTATGGCAAAACCTGACTTTATATTTTTTAAGTCATCCCGGGAGACGAGGAATCCTAACGGGTGGTTCTTGCTTTCAGATTCTTTCAGAAAAACGACAGCCCAATCCATATTTTCCGGGGAGATAAAATGAGAAATTTCTTGCCAAGGTGAAGGCATTTCGAAAAACTCTTTGCCGTGTTTCGCATGAATGAATAAGAAATGGGTTTTACTTTTAACGTAAAAACGGTAAAGCTGTGCATGTCTTCTTATCAATTTTAGATCGAACTTAACCCTCTTTTTTCCTAAAGCAGTTTTTAAGTTCGACAAAAATTCATTAGCCAATTCTTTAGAGGCTTCTGCCGGCACTTCTCTCATCCCATCCTAATACCGGGGTTGATCAATCTGTTGAAAGACAGAAGACAAATGCCAAAATTTTGTAAAAAAAAGGGAAGCGAACGCATCCGTTAGCCTCCCTTTGAGGGCTCAAACTATTCTTACATTGGTGGCATTAGGGCCTTTGGGGCCCTGAGCGGTTTCGAATTCAACCTCGTCACCCTCCTTCAGGGATTTGAATCCCTCCCCCGTGATTGCCGAGTGGTGAACAAACACATCTTTAGCTCCCTCCACTTCAATAAACCCAAAGCCCTTCTGATCGTTGAACCACTTTACTCGTCCTCTTGACATAATAATAACCTCCGTTTGAAATTGGGCTAAAATAAAAAACCCGCCAAAGAGGGAAACTCACTCTTTGCGGGCTTCCTTTTTTTCGAAGCCCGCTTTGTCCAAAGAGCTTCTGCTCCTTGGTCTCTTATCATTCCCGCCTCCAAGATTTTACCTTTTTTGGCTTTCCTGATAATATTGCGGGTTTCGAAAAACCTCTATTACTCTACTTACTATATAACACGAGAAAGGGATTTTAGCAATCAGCTGGGGGAAATTCTTTTAAACAACATTCATTGGAGTTCGCGTCAAACCAGACCCTCCACCATCCCGCCCATTCCGTGGGAGCAATATAATCATCCATCCTTTGATTGAATTTTGAAGGTTTTACCCTGCCGCTTCCTATCCCTGGTTTTCGGGGCTTTTTTCAAAACCTTTCCCTGTGAAAGTTTCGGTTGACCAATTTTCATAAAATAGATATATTCCAATCCAGAATCCACACGGTAGCGGCGCAAATATTTCTTCCTTTTCAGGAATAAAGTTTGGAGTCAGAAGGCAACTCTGGTAAATAGAGACAAAGTCAGATCCATCATTAAAGCTATGAATAACTTCATCCCCACTGAGTTGACTGAGTTCTTCTGGTGGCTCAAACAATGGACCGAGGAAGCGTGGTCTCAGTACCGAACTAAGACGTTTGAGGGATTTCAACAAGCCTGCTCAGGAGGCGAGGATTGGCAACGAGGGACTAAATGGCTTGATGGATTTTCCGACGAAGAGATCAA
>DASPPQ010000107.1:0-68162 GCA_035625415.1 Thermodesulfobacteriota bacterium | reverse complement strand
ATATGATTATGCTCTTTGCTCTGTGTGCTCTGCGCTGATGTCCATCACCAGGGCTTCGCACTTGGCCCACAACTGGGAATCCCTGAAGTGCATCAGCTCAATGGCTCTGGCAGGACACTCGGCAGCGCAACTGCCACAGCCCTTGCATTTGGCCAGATCAATCTCTGCCTCACCCTTCGCATTAATCACAGGCACTTCATAAGGACATACCCTCACGCACGTCAAACAAGCCGCACACCGCTCACCCTCCACCATGGCGACCACTCCGCCGACCTGAAGTGCTTCTTGAGAAAGGATGGTGGCAGCCCGGGCTGAAGCAGCTTCTGCTTGAGAAATGGTTTCATTGATTGATTTTGGATAGTGGGCCATTCCACAGAGATAGAGACCATCCGTTGCAAAATCGACTGGTCTCAATTTGACATGAGCTTCTAAGAAAAACCCATCCAATGTCAGAGGGAACTTAAAGAGATTCGCTAATTCCTTGCTCCCTTCATTAGGAACCACTGCTTCAGAGAGAACCAGAAGGTCTGGATAGAGTGAGAGAGGAAGATGAAGCATCGGATCTTCTATTTGAACAGACAATTGACCGTTGGCAAGTGCGACAGAAGGTTTTTTCCTTTCATCAAATCGTACGAATAGAACCCCTTTCTCCCTCGCCTGAGTGTAAAAGGCTTCTTTGAAACCATAGGTCCTCATATCTTTATAAAGGATAGTAACCGAAGATTCGGGATGGAGCTCTTTTATCCTGATTGCATTCTTGACTGCGACGTTGCAGCAGATTCGACTGCAGTAGAAAATTTTGGCTGGATCTTCATCCCACGGGCCTACACATTGAATCATCACAATGGATTTGGCTTTTGAGAGGGAGGGGTCGGAAATGGAGATGCGTTTCTCAAATTCCTCCTGGGTGATCACCTTTGAATCTTCACCTAAGAGATAAGGTTTACCTCGATACTCTTTTCCACCCGTGGCAATGATTGTGGTCCCATGGTCTAAGACTTTTTGAGTGGGACCGTTGGCAACCTTCGTCTTAAAATTTCCAACTGCTCCTTCATGTTCTACAACCTGATAGCCTTTTAGAACCTCAATTTTTGAATGACTCTCGACCCTCTTTACCAATTCCCTCAAATAAGTCTGTGGTTCTCCGCCATCTCCGCTATAAAAGATTTGTCGAAGTCTTCCACCCAGTTCCTTTTCTCTTTCAATTAAGTAAACCGTATACCCTTGCTCGGCCATGCTCAGGGCTGCAACCATCCCAGCCAACCCCCCCCCCACGACGAGACAGCTGTGAACTAAACTTCTCGGAACCTGATGGAGAGGCTCTAAATTCCTGGAGCAGGCGATGGCCATCCGAACAAGATTTTTTGCCTTCTCCGTTGCCTCTTCCTTAAGATTCATGTGGACCCAGGAGCATTGGTCACGGATATTTGCCATCTCAAAGAGGTAAGGATTAAGGCCTACTTCACGGATCGTGTCTCGAAAGAGTGGCTCATGCGTCCTGGGTGTACAGGAAGCCACCACAACACGATTCAGGCTGAGTTCCTTAACTCTCCCCTGGATTAGCTTTAAGGAGTCTGCAGAACAGGTGTAGATTGTATTTTCCACATGGACCACGCCCGGAAGAGATTTCGCAAATTCAACAACTTCTTTTACATCCACAGTTCCAGCGATATTTGTTCCACAACTACAGATAAAAGCTCCGATACGGGGTTCTTCATCAGAATGCACCTCTCTTTCCGGAGGATATTCCTTCTTACGAACGAGCGTCCCCCGGGCTTCTCCGATCACAGAAAGGGCTTTGGCCGCAGCACCGCTGGCTTGAATCACACTGTCAGGAATATCTTTAGGTTCTGTAAAAGCTCCGCACGCGTAAACTCCAGGACGGCTTGTCTCAACGGGTTGGAAGTCACGGGTGAAGCAGAATTGATGCCGACCGAGTTCAATACCTGATGCTTTTGCCAACCTCTGGGCATCTGGGAGGGCCGACATGCCAATGCTCAATATCACCAGGTCAACTCGGTCCTCTTTATTAACAGAATGACCTCCATCGGAACTTTCGTACTGAATAAGAATATCCTTTGTCTCAGGATCTTCTTCCAATCCGGAAATGCGGCAGGGGATGTACTGAATCCCTTTTTCCTTCCCTCTTTCGAAGTAAGCATCGAATCCTTTTCCAAAGGCCCTCATATCCATCTGGAAGATCTTAATCTCCACTCCAGGGATATGCTCCATAGCGAGCATCGCTTCTTTAGTCGCATACATGCAGCAGACTGAGCTGCAATAATTATGTTCTTTCTCTCTCGATCCGACACACTGGAGAAACGCGATCTTCTTTGGTTCTTCATGGTCCGATCGTCGGGTGACATGGCCTCCCCAAGGACCCGAGGCGCTCAGCATTCTTTCAAACTCCATGCTCGTCACAACATTGTTATAACGACCATAGCCCAGCTCAGGTGATAGTTCCGGTCGGTAGAGAGAATATCCGGGTGAGAGGATGACGGATCCTACCTCTAATTCTTCCACCACATCAGCCTGTTGGTGATCGATTGCTTCTCTTTTACAAACCTGGACACAAAGATGGCATTCCGAACAGATGCCACAGGCAAGACACCGCGCGGCTTCCTTCTTCGCCTGCTCCTCGGTGAGGGCCAGCTCCACTTCTCGAAAATCTCTGATCCTCTCTTCCCTTGGCACCATAGGGACTGCTGCCCTCAGCGTGAGGTCTATTTTCCCTTCTTCTACCATCTGATTGATTTCTTCTTTGGATAGGTCAACGACTGGAAGGGGAATCTGCTCTCTTGGGGTGAGGAGATCAACGCTTCTAAGATACCGATCAATAGAAAGTGCTCCTCTTCGGCCATCGGCAATGGCTTGGATCAGTATCCAAGGCCCCCTTGCCACATCGCCTCCCGCGAAGACTCCTGGTCGGTTAGTGGTCAAGGTAAGTGGATCTACGGCAAATGTTCCCTTAGGGGTCACTTCAAGGCCATGGGATTCGTCGAGGAAGGAGATTTCCGGGGCCTGTGCCACCGAAGCAATCATTGTATCTCCAGGCACGATAAACTCAGAACCTTTGATGGGGATGGGCCTCCTTCGGCCTGAAGCATCGGGTTCACCCAGCTCCATCTTGACACATCGAACACCTGAAACCCTGCCGTTCTTCACTAACACCTCGACTGGCGAAGTAAGGATTTGGATTTCAATCCCTTCTCTCTCCGCCTCTTCAATCTCCCATGAATTGGCAGGCATTTCGTCCCGAGATCGACGATAGAGAATACTGACCCCTTTAGCGCCCAACCTCAGGGCTGTACGGGCCGCATCAATGGCCACATTTCCACCTCCGATGACGATGGTCTTTTCTCCCACTTTGGGTGCAATGGGGATTCCAAAAGCGATCAGAAAGCGATCTTCAAACCCCTCCATCACCCCGTGTCTTTCAGCTAAGCTCACAGCCTGAAGAAAAGGAACACCGTAGTGGACTCCTAAGGCCTCTTCCCCCGGAATACCCAATTTCTGCGGTTCATGGGCACCCATGGCCAAAAAGACAGCAGAATAACCAGCATCGAAGAGGCTGTTGATATTTCGAATAGGTGAATTCAGCTTCAATTCAACATTTGGGTGATGTATGATTTCACCAATCTCCCTTTGAAGTACATCCCTTGGCAAACGGTAAGAGGGAATGCCCACCCTCATCATCCCACCTGCTACGGGGAGGGCTTCAAAGATTGTGGTTTGATATCCCATCCGCGATAATTGATGGGCACAGCTCAGTCCTGCTGGGCCCGCCCCAACAATGGCAATCTTCACCTTCGGTCGCTCGATTTCCTCTTTAGACTTGTGAGTCGTGAGTCGTGAGTCGTGAGTCGTCGTTTCCTTCTTCTCCAGCTCATCACGATGCTCAAAAACCCAATCCGCCACAAAACGCTTCAGGCTGCAAATCCCCACAGGGCTATCGAGCTTCCCTCGATTACATTTCTCTTCACAAGGGTGGTTACAAACACGACCTACCGAGGCAGGAAAGGGATTATATTCTTTGACCACATCAAGGGCTTCTTGATAACGGCCTGCTTGGATCAAAGCAATGTAGCCTTGTGCGCTCGTCTCGGCAGGACAGGTGTTTTTGCAAGGACTGGTTCCTCTTTTAGTGACCAGAAAAGTGTTGGGAACAGCCTGAGGATAAGGCCGATAAATAGCCTTTCTCTGATCCAATCGCTCATTGAATCCATTCGGCAGGAGAATAGGACAAACCTCTGTGCAATCATTACAACTCGTGCATTGACTAATATCCACGTAGCGGGGATGTTTCCGAATATTTGCCTTAAAATGCCCGGCCTCACCTTCCAAAGAGACAAGTTCTGAGTTGGTAATGATTTCGATGTTGAGATGTCTTCCTGCCTCCACCAGCTTTGGAGAGACAATGCACATGGCACAGTCATTGGTGGGGAAGGTTTTATCGAGTTGAGCCATTTTTCCACCAATCGCCGGGGAGCACTCTAAGAGATAAACTTTGATTCCTGAATTAGCCAAATCAAGAGCGGCTTGAACCCCGGCGATTCCCCCCCCCACGACTAACGCCGCACCTATTTTTCGATGTTCATTTGGACTCATGGGCGGAATATCCTTTCGTCGTGAACCGTTCGGATCGTTGAGTCCGTTCAGATCGCTCATTTTTTTAAACGGTCAACCCTTCGAATCGACCACAACCTTCTACTGCTTCATCTAAAGAATTGAAACGTTTGCTGCGTCGAGATATTTTGAAATGCGATCTTCTGCTCCGATTGGAATAAAATGGACCCCTTGGCAAATGTCCCGAAGGTCTTTCACCAAGTCGCTGACAATTTCAATGCTGGCCTTCTCTTTATCCGGAGCCTTGGCTAACTTCTCAATGATATAGTTGGGAACCATCCCTGGCTTCACATGTTTGTTAAGAAAGAGACCCATCTCTGCCGATCTCACTAAAATGACTTCTGCGACCACCGGAATCTTCATTGGTCCCACCCGTCGCATGAATTCATCGAAGGAATCGATATCAAAAATGGGAGTGGAAAGAAAATATTGAGTTCCCAAACCGGCCAATTCCTCCATCTCTTTTAACTCTAGATCAGGAACTTTCTTTCCCCAACTCGAATCGATGCCTGATCCTACGAAGAACTTAGGTTTGACCCGGGTTTCTTTGCCCGAAATATCCTGACCTTCACGAAGGCTCTCGATAACCGAAAAGAATTTCCCCGAATCCACATGAAAGAACATTATCTCCTGGAGACTATCTCCGGTGATACGATAATCTTCAGTGAAAGTGAGAATATTCTCCACTCCAGATTCCGAGGCACGCAGGAGATGTTCCTGGATCTCAAGCCGATTTTTCTCCCGACAGGTGGTCTGAAGGATCGGGTCGAATTTTTGGTCCTTCAGGGCCCGACAGGTTCCCATCGTATCAGTCACCAAACCCTCGATCTTCAGCTCGGGGACGGTGAGGGCATCCACTCTCCCCCGAATCCGCTCCACATTTCGAATGAGGTCTTGGACACCTGTCCCGATAGGGGGTTGAATCTCTGAAGTGACTATGAATCTCTTGCTCTTTAAATTTTCCTGTAAACTCATCGACCCCTCCTTCCAATTGTAAAATAACTTTTGTTGTATTCCAAAATTCTTCACTTCTTCAGACCCAGTAATTTGGCTACTTCGAATTTTAACTGGTCTAAAGGAAGGGGTTTCGAGAAGCATGCATCTGCACCGTAATCTTTCATCTGTTTGAAAGCGTCATCATCGAGATAAGCGGAGAGCACAACGATCTTGGTATCCTTTGTCTCGGGACTACACTTAATTTTTTGGCAAACCTCATATCCATTGATGTCAGGCATCATAATATCCAGGATCATGAGGTCCGGTTTGAAATGGTTTACCTGAAGACCCGCCTCAAACCCATCTGAGGCAGAGATCATCTCATAGCCATACTCGTCTTCCTCAAGGGCCTGGACGATTGTCTCGACTATGATTTTGTCATCGTCGACGACAAGAATTTTTTTCCTCTCCTCCGCTTTTGGTTGTTCTGGCAAAGGCATTCCCTTCTCTTTGAGAAACTGATCCAAGTCTTCCTTCTTAATCCTCCGATGTCCCCCTACGGTTTTGTAAGCCTTGATAAAGCCTGCATCGATCCAGTTGATGATCGTTTTTGGAGAAACCCTGCAATATTTACTTGCCTGAGATACAGTTAGAATTTCCATAATTTTCTCCTTTTGCAGAATTTATTATTTTTACCAGTACTACAGAATTTATAGCTTGTCAATAAAAATTTTACGATGGGCTACTTTATATGTAATCAATTGATTTTATTGTATAATCAATCTGAAGTTTTAAGGCGAAAATCCAAGGAGAAGGAAAATCGAAGGTTCCAGATATCTCTCACGTATCTCTTATTTTATTTTTTTGACGTCTTGATTTCGACTCTCAACAGGTAAACTGATGGTAAAAGTGGTGCCCTTTCCCTCTTCACTCTTTATCTTAATTTCCCCACCATGATCTCTAATAATTCCGTAACAGACCGAAAGTCCTAACCCAACTCCTTTTACCTTCTGTTTGGTGGTAAAAAAGGCATCAAAAATCTTATCCTTAATCTCTTCTGGGATTCCAATGCCTGTATCCTGGATATGAATTAAGACCCTGTTATCCTCCTTGCTCGTTCTGACGAAGAGGGTCCCTCCCTTAGGCATGGCCTCCTTAGCATTCTTAAAGATGTTGAGAAAAACCTGTCTCATCTGGTTGGTAGAAGCCATCACGTCGGGAATCTCCTCGCCGAAGGAAGTCTCCACTCTGATATTCGCTTCTCTCATCTGTTTCTCCATTACCAATAGGATTCCCTCAATGAGCTCATCTATTTTGACGGCTCTTCGCTTTTCTTCTTCAGGCTTTGAAAAACTAAGCATATTCCGGAGCATCTCGGAAAGCCTCTGAATTTCGGAAAGCGATAATTCTAAAATTCTTCTCCTTTTACTTTCCGGAGGAATTTCCGTCTTGAGAAGCTCGAGGGTATTCATAATACCGTAGATGGGGTTATTCAATTCATGAGCGATCTGGGAGGTAAGCCTTCCCATAGCAGCCAACTTTTCAGATTGAAGAAGGGCCTCCTGCATCTTCTGGAGTTCTCTCTCTATCCTCAATCTCTCCCTGAGGTCTTTGAAGATGCCAACGCTGGCGATCTCATTCCCCTTCTCATCAAATATGATGGAAGCTGAAAGATCTCCTTCGACCAGTTCTCCATCTTTTCTTCGATGAAGAATGGGGAAAGAAGTCAATTTTCCAACCCCTCCAAAATCACGACTTCTCAGTTTATCCATCACCTCTTTTGCCACTCCCGGCTGATAGATGCTCCGGATATTCATCTTTCCCACTACCTCCTCTGTCTCATAGCCTAAGAGGTTTTCTGCGCCCTTGTTAAAAATGAGGATATCTCCCTTCATGTCGGTGACAATAATACCATCCACAGAGCTCTGGATCATATTCATTAAGAAGTCATTCGCCTCTTTCAATTCCCTTTCCATTCTTTTCCGGTCAGAGATATCGATATTGATCCCTTCATAACCGACGACCGTTCCTTCTTCATTCTTTTTTGCGTCGGCTGTGATAAGAACCGTTATTCTCTCCCCATTCTTCTTCTTCCAATCTGCCTCAAAATCTTTAACGAATCCCAGCTCCTCGACTAACCCCTGAAACGTTTTTCGATCTTCAGGATTCACATAGAGATCTTTTGCAATATCAATCTTTAAAAACTCTTCTTTGTCCCGGTATCCTAGTAACCCCCACATGGCTTGGTTACAGTCTAAAAACTTACCTTCCTTTGAGCTGATGAAGAGGCCGTGTCTCACCCTTTCAAAGAGGTTTCGATATTTCTCTTCGGATTCCCGTAAATCCTTCTCAAACTTCTTTCTCTCCGTAATATCGCGGACGTAGGCATAGGTCTTGATCCTCCCATCCTCTGATTGTGTCGGTGCGACACAGACTTCCATCTCCTTGATTTCATTTTGTGGCGTATGGAGGGACATCTGCGTACAGACCTTTTGACCCATGCCTTCCCCCCGCATCACCATCTCTTCCAAAAACTCTTCGTTCCGTTTCCCGATGACGGAGAAAAATTCTCGACCGAGGATCTGATCTTTAGGAAAACCCATAATTTCAGAGGCCATTTGATTGGCAAATTCGATCCGCGAATCCTCATCGAAAACGATGATTCCATCATCTCCCATCTCGGCAATCTTCTCAAAGCGCTTTGTGGCCTCTCGGATCTCCCTCTCCATCCTCTTCCTTTCCGTGATATCCCTTAAATAGGCATACGTTTGGACACCACCTTTCTCCTTCCTTGCGATCGTGATGCAGACTTCGGCATCCCGTTTCAGGCCTATATCAGTTAAGACCTCCATCTCCGTACAGACCCGTTTGCTCTCATCTGCCCCCACTTGAGAATGCATCTGGTCAAGATAACCGATATCCTGTTCACTCAATAGCCGCCGAAAATCCATCCCGATCAGTTTCCCTTTTGAATACCCTGTCAACTCCGAGGCGATGATATTGGCAAACCCAATTTTATAATCCTCATCAAAAACGATAATACCGTCATCCCCCATTTCGGCAATCTTTTCCAGACGATTGGTCACCTCTTGGAGATTCTGATGAGCCTCTTTTCGCCCATACTCCTTTACCTTTCTCTCCAGTTCGGCTACCTTTTGTTTCAAAGCCTCATAATCGGGATTTTGTTCCATAGTTCAACCCACCTTCCTATTCTCCTAAAAGAGTCTCTTATTTCTATAGAAATGATTTGAAACCACCTCTCCAGCCGCGACACTACCTGGTTACATTTTACAACAACCGAAAGGATCTGTGTCAAATTTTAGTAGAAAAAAGGGAGAAGGGTTTGAAAGAAAGAAGTGAATATACCTTAGGGAATTCAGTATGAAAAAAAATGGACACTGTGTCTTAAAAATAAGACAAACAATATGAAATTTGATGAAATATTCATACTGCCCTTTGTAAAGGAACATCTGGCTTACCAAGCCACTGTTGAACTTAAGAAGGCTTGGCAGGAAGGAGCTGAATCTATTCCCGAGCATACTTCATATTGAGAAGAAGTAGAATAAAGGGGCTTACATCTTTTTAAGCGAAGGCAGGGTCACCCAATCGAGAGTTAGCCCGTAGTCCCAAGAAAAGAAGTGATTGCTCTCAAAGCTTAGATTACCCTCTCACAAATCCAGAGGGCCCTGTGCATGTGCATCCCGTCACCGCGTAGATTTTAAGCGCACTCATTTTCACCCGCATTATCAAATCCCAAGCAAAGGCCTTTACTCCTGTCCAACCAGCACGGAATGAGCGTGAGCGGCAAGTAAAGCTGTTGCGCCGCCAGAGGGATTGTGGTATAGACACATTACTTCATGTTGGCTTGGTGAGCCGCGTGCGGACGAATGATCCATTGATTGGTGCGGTCAAAGAGATGGCCAAGAAAAATAATCCAGAAAGCATTCCTGAGGGGAAACGGGACAGGGGTTCTCTGGGCGGGGTCCACGCGCCATTGCTCCGGGGAGGTAAAAATGGCATTTAAGGAAATTCTTTACAACATCGAAGGTCCGGTGGCGACAATCACCCTGAATCGGCCCGAAAGAATGAATGCCTTGACGATGGTGACTCATAAAGAGCTAGAGCAGGCGATTACCGATGCAGACCGGGATGATAACGTGAGGGTGATTGTCATCACAGGGGCCGGGAAAGGATTTTGTTCCGGGGACGATGTGCAGAATATATTTTTGGACCCCGAGGATAACCTCAGGAGAGAAAAGCAAGCCCGGCTTCAAATCTTGCAAAGGAAGAGGCATTCGATGGGCGGAGCGCACCACCTGGTGGAAATCAACAAACCTTCCATAGCGGCGGTCAACGGCGCAGCCGTTGGTTACGGGTGCGATATGAGCCTCATGTGTCATTTGCGGATCGCTTCGGAAAAGGCCCGTTTCGGGGAGGTGTTTCTCCGGATGGGCTTGATTCCGGACGCCGCCATGATTCTTCTACCCCGGTTGGTGGGGACCGCGAAGGCGTATGAGATGATCCTGACTACGGATATCATCGACGCGAAAGAGGCGGAGCGAATCGGTTTGGTCAACAAAGTGGTGCCGCATGAGCAGTTAATGGACGCAACGATGGAATTGGCCAATAAAATAGCCGCGAAACCGCCCATCTCCGTCCGGTTGGCGATCGAGGGGGTTCGAAGAGGGGTGAATTTGCCTTTGCCTGAATATATGGAGTGGCATGCCCAGGCGTTCATGGTTTGTGCGGAAACAGAAGATCATATCGAAGGTTCCAAAGCCTTCATTGAGAAGCGGCAACCCGTATTCAAAGGAAAGTAGAAAAGCGAAACGTTACAAAAAATCTAATAGGATCCACCGAAGGAGGGACTATGATCAAAACGAGATTCACAGAGATGTTGGGGATAAAACATCCCATCATGCTGGCAGGAATGAACTGGATTACAACGCCCAAGCTGGTAGCGGCCGCTTGTAATGCAGGGGGATTGGGTATATTCGCGACGGCCGCCTCTACTCCCGAAGAAACCCGGAAGAATATCCGGGAGATTCGAAACCTCACCGATAAACCTTTCGGGATAAACCAGATTCTGATCGGTCCCGGAGCAAAAGATAACATCGCCATCGCCATCGAGGAGAAAGTCCCCATCATCAATTATTCTTTGGGGAAGCCTTGGTTCGTTGATCAGGTCCACGCCTACGGAGGCAAAGTGATGGGAACCATCGCGATCGCCAGACACGCCGTCCGGGCGGCCCAGTTGGGCTGTGACATGCTCGTCGTCACCGGCCACGAAGCCGCCGCACACGGGGACGTCGCAACGTCCATGGTGTTGATCCCCTTGGTGGCCAGTCAGACGAAAATCCCTCTGATCGCGGCCGGAGGCTTTTTTGACGGAAGGGGGCTGGCCGCGGCATTGGTACTTGGAGCAGACGCGGTTTCGATGGGCACTCGATTTATCGTAACCCAGGAGAGTCATGTGCACGAAAATTTCAAGAAGCTTGTCATGGAAGCGACGGAGCAGGACACCCTGTACAGTGATGTCTTTGACGGATTACCGGGCAGAGTGTTAAAGAGCCCCGGAGCGGAAGCCATGATGAAGGGAGGTTTCCCGCTGTTTCAATCGGTGAAGAGCGCCTTAGAGGTCAAGCGGATTCTGAACCTTTCTTTCCCTAAATTTGTTGGCCTTAGCTGGAACATGATGAAATCTGAGGAAGGAAAGAACCTTCTGATCCAGGCTCGCTCGGCTCATGGGGCAATCCATCATCTGAAAGCGGTCAATGAGGGTGACCAAAAGGAAGGATTTATATTTGCCGGACAGTCCGTCGGCGGCATCAGTGATATCCCTACGACCAAGGAGGTCATCGAGCGGATTGTTCTGGAGGCTGAAAAGAGGTTGGAGGCGGTGGGAATTAATATCCATGCCTAAACCGTCCCCTCACCCTTTCCCTCTCCCCATCGGGGAGAGGGAAAGGGTGAGGGGACGTTCTCATCCGCACCGGTATTGGACACCAAAACCGCTTTGCGGATAAGTCCACTGAATCGAGCCATAGATGCATGCGATCATGCAGGTGCCGCATTCCAGACAGCCGGCAAATTCAACCACCATCTCTCCCTTTTCGTTGAGAGAATAGAGGTTCGCCGGACAGGCATAAATACAAAACCGCTCTTTGCAGCCTTGACAGATTTTCTGGTCGAGTCGAATGTGGGTTTCTTTGTGGTTTTTAAAAGCATCGAGCGCTAGCTTATCCGTAATCCTCATCGGACCACCCTTCTAATTACTGACCCATCCACCCATGGAGGTCTATATTCTCCTGAATTGCAGCCAGTCCTTAAACGTTTGATAGTTCAAAAAGTCTTTCTTCAATCCTTGCCAGATCGTCGTGTACAGACCCTCTTTCGGACCTCCGTCCACGGTCATCACCTTTTCAAAGAGGTTGGAAATCGCCTGGGGGTATTTGGAAAAGAGTCTTTCATTCTCGAGCAGATCGAGGCTGCTTCTGAAGGCCTCCATCTCTTTGATGATAAAACTGTCCTTTACCAGTTCTTCATAATAAACTAAGGAGGAAGCCGAGAAATCGTTTTTTTCTTTTGCCCTCTTGATTGCCCGGCCTGCGAGGACACCCGAAGCCACGGCATACTCCATTCCCCTCACCGTGACTAGCATGTTGAGTCCAAACCCGGCGGCATCCCCGATGAGCAAAATCCCGTCTCCGTAAAGCTTTGGCATGATTCGAATTCCTCCCTCGCTGATCAGGTGGGCGGAATATTCGATGGGGTTGCCACCCTTGATTAAATTTCTTACCTCGGGCCGTTCTTTAAATTCATCCAGAAGTTTATAGACTTCTTCGCGTGGTTCCCTACGATTGAGGGAATGGATTCCGACGACAATGCCCAAAGAAAGACTTTCGCTGTTGGTGTAAAGAAATCCGCCGCCCATCATCCCTTTGGTGAGGGATCCGACAAAAAGCTGAGCAGCCCCTTCTCCCTCTCCCAGACCAAATCGATCCTCGATGGTCTTCGGGTCGAGTTCAATCACCTCTTTGAAGCCTACGGCGAAATGTTCAGCCTGGAAAGGCTGCCGGAGCCCAGCTTTCTCAGCGATAAAAGAAAGAACCCCGTCCGCGCCGACCACACAATCCGCTCCGAACTCCTCATCCCCGCTTTTGATGCCGGCGACCTTCGTCCCCTCCCGGATGAGATCATCGACCTTCTTTTCCGGAATGACATAGACCCCCTTTTCCGAAACGATATCGGCAAACCAGCGATCAAACTTGGCTCTGAGAATGGTATAGCTGGGATAGGGGTCGTGATTAAACCGGTCGCTGTAAAGTCCCAGGGTCGTCGAATTGGTTTCGCCCAGCAAGGTCAGGATCTCTTTGGTGACGTGCCTCTCCAAGGGGGCTTCTTTCCAGAGATCCGGAAGATAGCTTTGCAGGGGGCCGAGGTAAATCCTTCCTCCCGTGATATTTTTGCTCCCTGAGAAATCTCCTCTCTCGAGGACAATCACCGTCATTCCTGAGTCGACCAGCTCATAGGCACAAGAAAGACCGGCCAGTCCCCCGCCCACTATGATGACATCTACTTTTTCCATCCGAGTCCCCTAAATCACGTTGAAAATGCATTTCCAAATCCCCCCAACCCCCTTTACTAAAGGGGGGCGAGGGGGGATTTAGGATTTTCATGGTTTGCTGGTGACGAACTTGTCCTGTTAAATATATTTATAAGTCAGTTTTAAAGCGGGATCAATACGCCTCCCCCGCTCATGCGCTTTTCAGTTTTTCAGCGAGCAGGGGGATCACGTCGTACAGATTTCCAACGATGCCGTAGTCCGACATGGCAAAGATGGGGGCTTGCTTGTCTTTATTGATGGCGACTGCAGTACGAGCGCCCCGAATACCGACGGTATACTGAATCTGGCCCGATATGCCGACGGAGATCACGAGCCGGGGGCTCGTCTTCTTACCCGACAGGCCGACCAGCCGATCTTCCGAAAGCCACTGGTAGTCGGTGCAAAGAGATTTGGTGCACCCGATCTCTGCACCCAGGGCCTTTGCCAACTGCTCGACGATTCCCAGGTCTTCCTTCTTCTCCAGACCCCGGCCGATGCAGACCAAGATTTCTGCCGCCTCCAGGTTCACTTTCTCTCCGATCTTTTCCTGTCGCTCGACCATTCGGACGCGGGGGGCTTTCAGGTTCAGATCTGCCTTAACCACTTCTCCTTTTTTGTCCTCCTTTGGCCCCAGCTCAAACGTCTTGGGCATCACCGTGATCACCTTGTTGGCAGTCTTGATGACCTCCCCGGCCACAGTATTTCCACCCAGGGCATATCGACTGATTAGAAGATTCCCATCCTTCAGCTCGACGGACGTGGCATCGGTGACGCACCCTGCCCCGAGTTTTTGGGCCACACGGGGAGCCAGCTCCTTGCCCCTCTTGGTCGAAGGGATCAACAATATCTTGGCATCGTTCTTTTGCGCAATCTGGTAAAGCGCCTCTGCGTAGGATTCGGCATTGAACCCGGCTAATGCTGGATTCTCCCCGACGTAAACCCGGTCGGCGCCATAAGTGAAATACTCCTTAGCCTCTGCACCCACCTTTTCGCCCAAGAGTGCGGCGGCTAATCCCATCTTCATTGCACCGGCGAACTCTCTGCCTTTTGAGACGAGTTCAAAAGCCAGGTCATTCTTTTCGGAAAATACAAGCAGTTCTGCCATGATTACCTCCCAAGTGCCCCTTCCTTTGTTAGAGCGTTGAACAAATTTTCCACAACGTCTTTTAACTCGCCCTCGAAAACCACCTGCTTTCTTGCTTGCTCCGGCGCAAGATTGCTAACGATCTCCCTGACCGACCCCTTCACCCCGACCTGATCGCCGGAAAGCCCCAGATCTACCGCCTTCCAGTCCTGAACGGGTTTTTTGCCCGCCTTCAATATGTCCTTGAGCAAGGCGAGTCGTGGTTGATTAATCTCATTCGCTACGGTCACCACGGCCGGCATTTCAACTTCGACAACCTCGAAGCTCTCTTCCATGTTACGAACAGCCCTCAGCTTCTTTCCTTCAACCTCCAGTTTCCTGACATAGGTGATCTGGGGAAGGCCCAGGATCTCGGCCAACCTCGGTCCAACCTGGCTTGAAAAGTTATCCGTTGAGCCTTCACCGACAAGGATAAGATCGTACCCTCCGATCTTCTCGATGGCCTTGGCCAGCGCCCTGGCCGTGCCTGCGGAGTCAGAGTTGGCAAAAAGAGGTTCCGTCAACAGGACCGCTTCATCAGCACCAATGGCCAAGGCCGCCTTGATCGTTTCCTTCAGTTTCGCCCCGCCAAGGGCCAGGGCAATAACCTTTGTCCCTTCCAGCTTCTCTTTGATCCTGATCGCCTCTTCGAGAGCATTTCTGTCCATATCTCCGAAGATCAGAGGGGCCCCTTCCAAAATAGCTTTCCGATCCTTGATCCGGATGTATTTCAGATCGGCGATCTGTTTCAGGCATACGATGATGTTCACGTTTTGACCTCCTTTCCGCTCACTTAAGAAACACAAACACCCTCGGATCGTCCCCGGTGGACTCAATAGGAGGGCCGACGACACCCTCGGCCCCGGAGGCAACCGACAAAGCTGTCTCCGGGGCCTGGATGTAAGAACATTCCGCTTCTGGAAAAATTAGTGACCTACTTGTGTACCGCGATATGGCACTCCTTCATCACCGATGTAGTCGCGGGCGATGATGATCTTTTGAACGTGATACCCGCCCTCTGCTCCAACCACATAGGACATAGCGCCTCTCAGGGCCATCTCAAGCGGTGTGTCCTTGGTATAACCAAAACCGCCGTGGTACATCATGGCATGTTTCGCAATATCTACACAAAGCATCGGCGAATTGGCCTTGCAGACAGAGATCGTCTTGTTGATCTCCTCCTTGGTAAAGCTGGAGCGATCTTCATAGAAGTTGTCGATCATCCAGGTCCCCTTCTGAAGCATCAGCTTCAGCATCTCCAATTTGGAATAGTCATCGGCGATCTCAAAGGAGATACCCTCAAAGCTCGACAGGGGCCGGCCGAAGATGATCCTCTGTTTGCTGTAGTCCCGGCCGATTTCCAGGCACTTCTCGGCCCCTCCCAGGCAAGCAGCTGACACTAATACTCGGGCGGCATTGAAACCTTCCATGTTGATATAGAACCCTTTGCCTTCTTCACCAAGGATGTATTTTTTCGGAATCTCGACGTTTTTGTAAACAAACCCACCGGTGGAGAGCCCCATACGCCCCATGTCTTTATAAACGGTAAAGGTTGTACCCGGGGCTTTGGCCGGAAAATAGGCAAACGTGGCCCCTTTATAACCTTTTGAAGGATCGGACTTAAAAAGGGTTAGATGACCCCCACCCCACTCATTGGACTCCCTGACACCACTGATGTAGGCCTTTTCACCGTTGACGATGAACTTGGTTTTTTCGCTCTTGGCCCAGGTCTTAATGTTGGCAAGGTCAGAGCCTCCGCCGGGCTCGGTTGTATTGATCCCCAGGAACCATTCGCCTTTTGCCACTTTGGGCAATATCTCTTCCTTGGCCTCCTTGGTGCCGTACTGAGAAAGCATGAATGCCCATCCGATGCAAAGCAGAGTGTAAACAGGCACAGACATGCTCAGCTCGGCCCGGGCTATCTCATGAATGGTTATCCTGGCATACTGCATCGTCTCTCCGGGCACGGCGGTGCCACCATACTCCTCGGGAATGGTCACTCCGAAAATGCCAAGGTCAGCCATCTTCTTGACAACCTCCTTGGGGATTCTTTCCCACTCCTCATCAATTTTTCGGGCGATAGGTCCCAATTCTGCCTCTGCGAATTCCCTCACCGTGTTTTTCCATAACTCCTGCTCTGTACTTAATCTGAATTCCATTGTAATTCTCCTCCTTTCTTAAATTTGATGAAGTTCCAATCGGCCACCAAAGGTGTAAATCGGGCGGCATTGAAATTGATAGACGTCTAAACCGGATTCGTGGCGAGCATCCAGGACAATCTGTCCCTAGTTTTCATATGAGCAAGGACCATGCCGCCCGCTGTGATAGTGGTAACTATTGAATATCTTTTGATTTTTTTCTATAAGCAATGAGAAGGCGATTTTTGAGGATAAAAAAATGTCCTGAAATCAGGACACAAACGTAGGGAAAATAGAATAATCATTTGATATTATTTTAGAATTTAATTATGTCCTGTATTTAAGACATGTCTGACTTACGAGACATTATGTTGCTTCATTTTTTCGTAAAGTGAAGACCTGTGGATTCCCAGAATTTTCGCTGCCTTTATCTTGTTCCCACCGACAGACCGAAGAGTGTCCAGGATGATCTGCTTTTCCGCGTTCGCCAGCGTATCTCGTAAAGACCCGTCGGGGTGAATAAAACCCTCGTTCATTCTGTCGAGCCGAGCGATTCGTCCCGGAAGATGCTCGGGTTTGATCTTTCCGCCTCTTGCCGTGATCAATCCCCTCTCCAGGACATTCTTTAACTCCCGGACGTTCCCCGGCCATTGGTATTTCTTGAGCATTTTCATCGCCTCATCAGATATGTCTGTCGGGTAAGATCCTATCTCCTGGTTCAAGAGAGACATCAGGTGGCGGGCAATGGCTGGAATATCTTCTTGTATGCTTCGAAGGCTTGGTGCATCGATGTGGAAGGAGCTGATGCGGTAATAAAGGTCCTCCCGAAACGTTCCTTTTCCCATCATTTCCTGAAGATCTTTGTTCGTAGAGGTAATTAGCCGGTAGTCAAGTTTAATCGTTGTGGTCCCACCGATGCGTTCCAGTTCCTGGTCCTGAAGGACTCTCAGAAGTTTCGCCTGCATGGTCAGTGGCATGTCACCGATTTCATCAAGGAGGATCGTTCCGTTGTTTGCAAGCTCAAATTTTCCAGGCTTCCCCTGAGATCGGGCTCCTGTAAACGCCCCACCCTCATAGCCGAAAAGCTCGCTCTCGATCAATTCTGGGGGAATGGCTGCACAATTGACTCTGATGAAAGGGCCGTCTGCTCGCTTGCTGTTTCTGTGGATATAGTAGGCAATGGTCTCTTTGCCGGTTCCCGATTCCCCAGTGATCAGAACTGGAAAATCGCTCCCGCTGACCTGTAAGGCTAATTTCTTTACCCTTTTAATCGGATCGGACTGGCCGATCAGGACTCTAGGTCCCTTCAAGCTCTTGATTTCATCCTTGTAATATTTGAGCTTGCTGTTGAGTACATCGAGACGTCTCTGGATTTGCATCACCTTCCCCTCGTGATGAAGCATGGCCTTACCAACGGCACCGATAATTTTTCCATCCCGATTTCTCAGCGGAATTCTTGAAATAATCTGTAGCCGTCCGCCGATGAAGAGCGTTTCCCCGATCTTGGCCCGGCCTGTTTCTACAACCTCGTGCAGATTCGTCTCCTTAATGACCTCTTTTACATGTCGGCCTATCGCCGTGACGGGATCGACCCCGATCAGATCCTTGCTATAGTGGCTGATGAAGCGGATAATTCCCTTCGTATCGATAATCACGGGGCACTCGTACGGATTATCGACGATCGCCTCAAGAAGGTTTTTATCCAGCTGGTCCAGCGAATGATCAGTGGGTTTCGGAGTCATAAAAGCCTTCGATCAATATGCCGAATTACTCGTCGTTAATAAAATCACCCATTCAAGACACCCTGTCAAGGGGCGAGCCCCTTCATTCCCTCTATTTTTGACGTGCGCCTGAATGATGAGGCTGGGGGCCTTTCACCCCTTCTTTGCGACGAAACGGGCAGACAAGCTTATTGATAAAATAGGGACAATTCCGGCATCCGGGATTTCTTTTGTAGCCTTTCTCTTTGTCTGAAATATTTTTACTTTTCACGTGCACATCCTTCTTTTTTGATGGGAATGTAATAGATCACCATGCCAATTTGCAAATTTAATAAAAGCAATCGTCACCTTCCCTTGGGTAGGCAAACTCTCCGTAGGGAACGGTTTAAAACCGTTTCCTACAGGATGTACGCGCAGCAAGCCTTCCCCGTGTCTGCGTTTCAGCAACCCCTTAAAGGGTTTTTTCCGTTTCCTCAAGCAGCCGTCGGGCGATGATGAGCCTCATGATCTGGGCTGTCCCTTCGTAGATTTGAATGACTTTGGCATCTCTCATTAATTTCTCTACCGGATGCCATTTCGTGTATCCCATCCCGCCGTAGATTTGAACCGCATCCGTTGTCACCCGCATCGCCATATCCGCGGCAAAGGCCTTTGCGATGGCCGCCTCTTTCGAATTTCGAACCCCCTGATCTGCCAGCCAGGCAGCTTTCCAGACCAGAAGTCTTGCCGCCTCGATATCCTTCGCCATATCGGCCAGCATGAACTGAACAGCCTGGTGCTGGGCGATGGGAACCCCAAATTGAATTCTTCTTTTAGCATACTGGGTGGCCAGTTCTAAAGCCGTTCGCGCAAGCCCGACAGACCCTATGGCAACCACCGGCCGGGTGATATCAAGGGCAGCCATCGCCTTTTTAAACCCCTCTCCCCCTCCCCCCAGGAGATTCTTCTTGGGGACCCTCACATTTTTGAAGGTCAAAGAAGTGGTATTGGAAGCCCTCTGACCCATTTTGTCGATCGGCTCCCCATGACTGAGACCGTCCAAGTGAGAGGGGACGATAAGGCTGATAATCCCTTTATGCTTTTTTGAAGGGTCGGTGGTCGCAAACACGACATAAAAATCGGCATATCCTCCGTTGGTGACCCACATCTTAGCTCCATTGAGAAGGTAGTGATCCCCGTCGAGCACGGCGGTGGTCCGCATGGAAGCAGGATCCGATCCTCCCGTCACTTCACTCAAACAATAAGAGGCAATGCTGAATTTTGAGCAAAAAGGTTTGAGGAATCGCTCCTTCTGGTCCTCCGTCCCAAATTTGATGATGGGATAGAGCGCCAGTGTGCTCACAAAAATGGAGACATAGATCCCCATGCAGCCTGCCGCAAGCTCCTCCGAGATGATACAGGTATCCAGCAGCCCCAAGCCTTGCCCTCCGTATTTCTTCGGAACCAGTGGGGTGAAGAACCCCTCCTTATGGGCCCTCTCCATGATATCGAGAGGGAACGTTCCGTCCCGATCATGTTGAGCTGCCACAGGCAGGATTACCTCTTTAGAAAATCGCCGTGCCTTTTCTTGAAGGCTGTTCTGCTCCGGTGATAAGTCGAATCCGATCATTGCTTTCCTCCATTAACTAATCTCAAACCACCTTAAGACCACTCTACATATTTTATTACTTGATTTGCAACAGGTATCGTCATTCCTTCGCAAAAATACTGTTCTTCTAACCCGAAACTACTGAATTCACCCTATTTACCGGTCAAATTTTATGAGGCAGGGTGTTCTCATCCCTGCCTCCTTCCCGTCCGAAAAAACCATTGGCAGCCATATTGACAGGGATTCCCATGTGTGTATAAACTAAATTGATGGTTCGAAGGCAAAGGGTTGCCCTGTTAGAAATTTCATCGGGGCATCACCCTCCGAGATTATTCTGGAACCTAACGCCGCTATAGAGCAGCGGGGCATCATTTCTAACGTGGTGAAGCGGACCGATTCTTTAACGGACACGCGACAGGATTAGGAATGAAAAGGAGTAAATCTCAATTGATCTTGGCTGGAGATGTAGGCGGGACGAACACTCGCCTTGGGCTTTTTGAACTCGCCCGGCGACGCTTTCGTCTCCTGTCAGAGAAAACCTATCCAAGCAAAAAATACAAGGGACTGGAAAATATTCTCCTGAACTTCCTGAAAGAGCAAAAGGCAATCGCAGCAGCCTGTTTTGGCGTCGCCGGCCCCGTCACGGCGGAAGTCATCGTCGCTACAAACCTTCCGTGGTGGATAGATATCCAATCGCTTCAAAAGGTACCCTCTCTCAAAAAGGTGGAGGTGGTCAATGACCTCGTCGCCAACGCCTATGGAATCTCTGTTTTGAAGAAAGGGGACTTTGAAACCTTAAACGCAGGCAAGTCAAAGAAAGGGAATCAAGCGCTTATCTCTGCTGGGACAGGTCTTGGGGAGGCGATTCTCTTCTGGGACGGAAAACAGTACGTCCCTTCTCCTTCCGAAGGAGGACATGCTGAATTCGGGCCCAGAAACCGCATAGAGATGGAGTTGTTTAATTATCTTTCTGACCGCTTCGATCATGTCAGTTATGAACGTGTCCTCTCAGGAGAAGGTCTCTTCCATATTTATCAATTCTTGAAGGATTCGAAAAGGTTCGGCCATGAGCCTTCGTGGCTCTCCGAGAAGATGAAAGGAGAAGACCCTGCCGAAGTGATTTCTGAGATGGCTCGCCTCAAGAAAAATAGGTTGTGTGTGAAGGCTTTGGATCTCTTCACTTCCATCTATGGGGCGGCCGCCGGAAATCTTGCGCTCCAGGTCATGGCCATTGGGGGAGTCTATATTGGAGGCGGCATCGCGCCCAAGATCATCTGGAAACTGAAAGACGGGACTTTCATGAAGGCATTCAAAGACAAAGGAAGACTCGCTCGCATTGTGGCTCCTATTCCGGTCAAGGTTATTATGAATGAAAGAACAGCTCTTCTCGGTGCGGCCTCTCGCGCCATGGCCCTCTTGAAGGTATAGATGTAGCGTCGGCATTTATTTCCGACGAAAATTCTGAATTCGCCCCCAATAAATAGGGGCGCTACGATGTTTTTAAGAACAACCTAAAATGGAGCTCCCCGGTCACAGGCCGGGGGATTCCCATAAGTGTAGTTTCCTTTCGTATTGTGCCCCTTGACCCCGCCTACAGGGTGGGGCCGCGGGGCACGTTCCGGCCAGGTTATATGGGGGCGACTGATGGAAAGCATCAAACAATGGAACCGATATAAAAAGTATCTCAATTTCAATCCTGAGATCGGACTGATGGTGGATATCAGCCGCATGATGTTTCCAGACGACTATTTCGATCGGATGAACGCTTCGATACAAAAAGCCTTTCAGGATATGGACGCCCTTGAATCCGGGGCCATCGCGAACCTTGACGAAAACCGGATGGTTGGCCATTACTGGCTCCGCGCCCCGGAATTAGCGCCGGGGAGAGAAATCGCCCGTGACATTGAGAAAACTCTCAAGGCCGTCAAGGATTTTTCGAAAAAGGTCCACGCCGGAAAGATAAGATCCCAGAAGGGTAAACGCTTTTCCCGTATGCTGGTCATCGGCATCGGAGGATCAGCCCTGGGGCCTCAGTTTGTATCCCATGCGCTCGGGACCTCCAAAGACGAAGTCAGGCCCTATTTTCTTGATAATACCGACCCGGAGGGATTCGACCGGGTCTTAAAAGAAATTAAAGGTGTCTTATCGGAGACAATGACCATTGTCATCTCAAAAAGCGGCGGAACGATAGAAACTCGAAATGGAATGCTTGAGGCAAAGGCTGCTTATCAATCAAAGGGACTTCGCTTCGAAAAACACGCCGTCGCAATTACCGAAGTAAATAGCGGCCTCGACCGGATAGCAAAAAAAGAAAAATGGATGGCAAGGTTCCCGATGTGGGACTGGGTGGGAGGCAGAACTTCGGAGACTTCAACAGTGGGACTTCTTCCCGCTTCGCTTCAGGGTTTTGATATCGACGGGCTCCTGGAAGGCGCCCGTCTCTGCGATGAAGTAACCCGAAAAAAGAACTGCCGGTCGAATCCCGCAGCTCTTCTGGCTCTCGCCTGGTATCATGCCACCGGAGGTTGCGGGAAAAAAGATATGGTCATCCTTCCCTATAAAGACAGACTTCAGCTCTTTTCGAAATACCTCCAGCAGCTCATCATGGAGTCCCTAGGCAAGGAGAAAGATCGAAGCGGTCAAATCGTTAATCAGGGAATCTCGGTTTACGGCAACAAAGGCTCTACGGACCAACATGCCTATGTCCAGCAACTTCGCGAAGGGCTGAACAACTTCTTTGTCACTTTCATCGAAGTGCTCGAGGACCGCGAAGGTCGTTCTTCATTGCTGGACGGGAAGGCCACCAGCGGCGATTATCTGAACGCTTTTCTCCAGGGGACCCGAAGGGCCCTGAGCGAGAAGGACCGGGAATCCATCACCCTTACAATTGAAAAGGTAAATCCCCGTTCCATCGGCACCTTAATCGCGCTCTACGAGCGGGCCGTAGGCTTCTATGCATCGCTGGTCAACGTCAATGCCTATCATCAACCGGGCGTGGAGGCGGGGAAGAAGGCAGCAGGGTTGGTCATCGAGCTCCAAACCAAAGCCCTTGCCTTTCTCAAGAAAGAAAAAGAAAAGTCTTTCACATCAGAGGAGATTGCTGCGGCCATCAATGCACCGGAAGAGGTGGAAATGGTATTCAAGTCGCTGGAGCACGCGTCGGCAAACAAGGATCATCCGATCAAAGAGGTGTTCGCTGGCCCTCCGTTTCGTTCGAAGTATCAATATGCCCCTTGAAATGGAAAGTGATATAGCGTCGACATTAACTGCCGACGTATTTCTTCTCCAGCTTTATTTGCAACCCGCCCGGTCGAAAAGTGCAGACATCCTCCGACATCAACCTATGTTACCAGGATGACACCGAAAGCCTGCAACTTCCGAATCCAGTAAGGTGACAAATTAAATCTTCTTCAGGTCTGCATCTATGGCTTGAAGCAGAGCAGGCGTAATCTGCCCCGGCATAAAAGCCGCAATCTGCTTCAGAGTCATGCTCCGACCCATGGCCGTCCGCGGATCCTTCGATACACCCGGCATGTGTTTCTCTAAAACAGCCTTCCCCTTCTCATTATCTAAGATTTCCCCCAATGTCGAATCGGTTGAAAACGCCATCTTAAACCTCCTTTCTTAATCAGGCGAATACTTTATCAAAGATTTTTAGGATGTCAAGGAATTTATTCCTACCCCGGTTTTAAGATAAGTCGGTAAACGAAAGACGCACCTCTTTATTTATAAGATTTCAGGTTGTATATTACGTTGAACATAAGTTTCAAATCCCCTCAATCCCCCTTTATTAAAGGGGGGCAAGGGGGGATTTATGATTTTATTTCTAAGAGGAGTCCTCCTTGAGCAGGAAGATAGCGGAAGAGCTCGATTACATTTTCAAACCGAAATCAATCGCCGTGATAGGGGCATCGGATACCTTCAGAAAGTGGGGGTACCTGATGGTTGAGAGGCCTCTGAAGACGGGTTTCAAGGGGACCATTTACCCCATCAACCCCAGCAAAGGAGAAATATTAGGACTTCCTACGTACCCCAGCGTATCCGCGGTGACGGGCGCTATCGATCTTGCCGTGATCGCTACGCCTGCGGCAACGGTTCCGGGCGTCTTGCGTGACTGTATCGAGAAAGGCATCAAGGGCGCCGTTGTGATCAGCGCCGGTTTTGCCGAAGTCGGTGAAGAGGGGAGAGGATTTGAGCATGCAATGGTGGAGGTGGCCCGGTCGGGCGGTATCAGACTGGTGGGACCTAATGGCATGGGGATATGGAGCGCCGCGGGACAACTCAGTTTATGCTTTCCTCAGGCCCCCAAAGCGGGTCCTATTGCATTTATTTCACAGAGCGGTACTTTTGGGGTTGCGATGGCACAGGTCGCCAGCAACAAGGGATACGGCCTGAGCAAATTCATCAGTATAGGAAACCAGGCTGATCTTGAGGTATCCGACTATCTCGAATACCTCGTGGACGATGAGGATACGAAGGTGATCGTGCTCTATCTTGAGGGACTGAAAGACGGCAGGCGTTTTTTCACGGTCGCCCGCCAGGTGATAAGGAAAAAACCCGTTGTGGTTTATAAGGGTGGCCGTTCTGCCGCTGGCGCGCGGGCCACCCTGTCACACACTGCATCGATTGCAGGATCTGAGAAGATCTTTGACGGTGTGTGCAAGCAGGTTGGATTGCTGCAGGTTGATGAGTCCTTTCATCTCTTTGAAATGGCCGAGGCGCTTGTCGGTTTACCTTTGGCTGACGGTAACCGTGTTGCCATACTCGGCAGCGGCGGACAGGGCGTTGTCGGAACAGATGCCTGCTCCGCTGTTGGCCTCGAGCTGCCGGAATTGGACGCAGACACGGCATCCAGCATCACCGCATTGCTTCCGGCGCACGCACCGCCGGCAAAAAATCCCATCGATTTTGCCGGAAGCTCACGCACAGCACTTCAGGAGGCGGAAATAATAGAAAAGCTGCTCAAGCTTGATTATATTGACGGCGTCATCAGTAACGTGCCGGTCAGCCCGCAAATCTGGGATCATTCTCTGAAAATTGATAGGAATTCCGATTCGCTTTCCGAACCTATTCAAGTTGCTCTTGACGGAGCAAAGGTCTATGCATCGCTGCCGAGGAAATATAACAAACCCGTTATTTGCCTTCGATTTATTCGTCTCGAACATGACATCATGGAAGACATCCTCAAAGAAGGCGGGATCCCGATTTACGATACGCCAGAACAATGTGCCCGCGCGATGCATGCCCTTGTTCACTATGGCCGGGTCCGCAGAAAGAACGATTTCTGAACTTCTCCTTCAATTGCCAGGTTGGTTTAGAACCTACGCCCCTGCCTACATCCTCTAAAATTTTGATTGTATTTCTGTCTTATTTTGATAATATTCGGGGAGTAAGATAGGTCACGTACATAACTTCCAAGAACTCAGGAAGACATCTGGCAGGATCTCATCTAGTAGATACCCACGGGCAGAGCCCGTGGCCCTCATTCCAAAACACAAGCTATGCTTGACGCCCTATGGGCGAGTCCCCATTCACCCACGGGCAAAGCCCGTGGAACTCTGCCCTTCGGGTTATTAGACAGTTCCTTTTGTAAAGTGGAAATTTGATCCACAATAGTTACATTTTTTGCCAAAACATTTGCGGAAAGCGTGGTTAGCCTGCCGAATTACCTGGACCGGTAATTTTTGAAAATTTCTCCACATTGAAGCCCAACTTCTCAGCCAGGGTGATGAGATTAGGAGAGAATAGCTTTGGAGTTCCATCCTCCCACCAGCACTTCTCAAGATCGCCAACGCATCCTTCCAATATCTCGCTCATTAAATTCTGAGCTTCTTCCAGGAAGATTTCGAACCCCCACTTCTTTGCTAGGTCGAGGAATGCCGTGACTTCCTCAATCAGTTCTGGCTGACGGGAAAGATCCGAACCCATGGTTCCCTGGAGAGCCTTCATTTTCTCCATCAATATTTCATTCAAAGCTGTCAGAGATTTCTCTCTCCTCAAATGATACCCGTGCTCCTCTGCCTCTTCGACGATCTCATCGATCCTCCTTCTTTCGACCGTCCCCTTAAAATCCCTTTGCAGCTGCTTTATTTCTTGGAACAAGCGACTGCTGAGTGTGACTTCAGCCGCCACACGAATCTCATAAGGAATCTCCAACCCCTCTCTGGCTAAGGCTTCAACAGCCAGTTTCGTCCTGTCAAATAGGTCAGCGTAGGCTTGGCAGTGTTCTTCGAATTCTTTCTGGATAAGCTTTTGGAAGATGGCCTGTCTCTCCTCCTTAAAAGTATGACGCATAGTGAAGACCTGATCTCCAAACAAGGAAGTAAGAACCGTGGCGATCTCCTCCCCACCTTTTCCAAATGCCTCATGTCCTTTTTGCTTCAGAACATCGAAATGAAGGCTTTCCCTTTTTTCTGATATCCATGTCCGGAAAACCTCGCTCGCCGATGGAATTAGTCCAAAGATAAATTCTTTTGGCTCCGGGATGATATCCGAGGTCACTCTCACCTGACCGATGACCAACAAATTCTCTTCCTTTTCCATTTTTTCGTAATGAATCTTCTCCACTCGATAGGAGAAGATTTTTTTCTCTCCCTCCCCGCCATCGAATAAAGAAGTGACGGCGTAGTGGTTCACCACCCTTTGAGGCATGACCCACTTCGGTCCTACCAAACGCTGATAAATTTGATCTCCCTTCCCCATTTCAGGAAGATTACTTTCTGCTTCAGACAAACGCTGAAGGAATTTCTTCTCGACTCCTTGGCCGGTCAGTCCTTCTGCCAGTTGGATCGCCCTTGCCGCTCGCTGAAGGATAATGAGGGTCTCCAGCCCTGCCAAGTCCGCGAAAAACCAGCCGCAGCTTGTAAACATCTGTAAGGCATGCCTCTGCATCTCCAGGAGCTTGAGTCCCTTGATCCTTCGATTTTCGTCAAGGCCTTTGAGCCCGTACTGTTCAAAGAAGTTTTTGGTTCTTTGGGGAGAACGATTCAGGATTAAATCGATATATCCGTTTCTCGCCTCCCAGACACTACGAAATATTTTTTCTCCCTCTCTTTCGAAGATCACGCTGAGTTCATCCCTCAAGAGATCAAGAGCTTCCCGCAGTGGTTTTCTCCATTTCTGATTCCATCCAGGGTTTCCTCCCGTACTGTCCCCGCAATCTTCTTTCCATCTCTCCACCCCATGGGCGCAACTCCAGGACGTTCCTTCTCCCTTTGGCCCCTCGTCAATCTCCACTTCGTGGATAGGAGGAAATCGCTTCAGAAAAGATCCGTAATTGGTCAGCTCAAAACCCCTTGTAGGAAACCCGCTGTCCAATGCAAAGGCCAGGGCCATCTCTCCGAATTTCTTGTGGTGTCCAAAAGTCTCACCGTCCGTCGCTACATGAACCAATTGAGGTCTTTCCTTCGACTCTTGATAGAACTGTGTAAATCGATTACAGAAAGTATTCCCGTCATTGAGGAGTTCCCCAAAGCCAATCTCCTTTGAGATGATCCCATTGTAAAAGAAGATGTCGATGAATTGCTCCGGAATCCTCTTTCCAGAAGAATCTTTGATAAAGCATCGATAGGCTTGGGTCGCATCGATCTGGCCCTGCGAGACATCCGTCCACTTTTTGCCTCCAAAGGGCCTTAATCTCGACGCCTGAAAGGGGCTCAGGACAAGATAATGCATTCCATGTTTGACCAACACCTGAAGGGTTGGGTAATTGACGGCAGTTTCGGGAAGCCACATGGCCTCGGGTCTTCGATGGAATCGCTTCTCAAAATCGGAAATTCCCCAGAGGACCTCGGTTTCTTTATCTCTGTCGCTGGCCAGGGGCATGATGATGTGGTCATAAACTTGAGCGATGGCATTCCCATGGCCGAACCGTTTCAGGCTGAGCTGGTCTGCTTCAAGGATCTTCCGATAGACAGAAGGAAATCTCCTCTCCAGCCAGGGGAGGAGCGTCGGACCAAAATTGAAACTAATGGAGGAGTAGTTATTGACAATATCTAAGATCTTCTCTTTGCCGTCAAGGGTCCGGGCGTAGGCATTGGGCCGGTAGCACTCGAAGGCAATCCTCTCATTCCAATCGTGAAAGGGATGGGCGCTCCCTTCCGTCTCGATGATTTCAAGCCAGGGGTTCTCCCGGGGAGGCTGGTAGAAATGACCGTGGATGGCGATATAGGCGTCTTTTTTCTTTAGAGGATCGGTCACGATGTGAACCTCAATGTACTATCTTACAGAACATCCTTCGCAAATTCAAAACAATTTTTGGTCGGAAAAAATCAAAAGAGATTAGAGAAAAAAACATTGCGGATGTGAATCACTTCAGGATTGTGCTTGAGATATCCGTCTGAAGAAAAGGAGTAAACGGAAACTTGATCTATTAGGCCATCGAAGCAAGCCCAAGCATTTCTTCCTGAAAAATAGATTTCCATACCATTATGAAGAGTACAACTTGACCTTCCCCCGAATTGATGGACACGCCTGAAAATTTGTATCAACAATTTCCTAAGATAAAAAGCAGAGTCATTTTCGGCTCTCCTGGGTGGTAAGGAGGGCAGAAGTGCTATGGTGAACCTAAACGGGTAGGAAACTGGAAACAGTACATACAGCTAAGGGAATACGTAAGGTAACTCGCCATTCCCTTATCCTGAGATTGCATTGGACAGTCAAAAAACGTCATAAATCTTATTGTTGTGAAATTCTGTTTTTCCAAAAACCGTTAAATATCAAATTGTTATATGAATTAATTGTCCTTGGCATTGGAATTGCTCATATAAGAGCAATAGAAAAAGCCCTGATTCATATTCAGCGATAAAGCCAAACCACGAGTAATCGTGGGACGGAAAGCCACGGGTCCCAGATTTATAGGATAGCCAGGTTGCCGAGATCAAATCAAAGGAACCGGGTTACCGTGGCTTCATTCAAAATGGTAATCCGGTTTTTTTAAGAACATTAATTATTGGTGGGTACCCTATCGCATTAATTCAATGGATCATTTTTTTATTAAGCATTATTGCTTGCTTGAGAGAGTCTTAACGAGCCTATTTGGATGAGGTCTAGAGCATGACCAAAAGTAATGAATTAATGGTAGGCATACAGCATCTTAGAATCAATTGGTTTTCATTCAGATTACAATACCTAAAAGCATTGATTAAAATATGCAACCTCATTGGGGAACTCAGAAGGAAGTAAAGAATATAAATCTATATTTGTCGGATAAGTCCCAGTGATTTGATGAGGACAGGAGGTAAATATGCTAATCAGTGAAGAATTAATGTCGGCAATAGAACAATACGGTCGGGGGAACGTACAGGAATTTGTAGCCGGAAGTCAAGATATGATGGATGTCCTGATTTATCTCAGAGCGGAGAGGATCCTTGAGATGACCAAGGTCATGCCATTTGTAACAGTAGACTCAGTTAATTTTGAAAGAAGAACAGGTCTTCCATCCCCGGCGAGATCTGAGGAAAATGCTAATACTGGAAACAGCAAATCAAACTCTGTGGCCCCCGTGGCTTATTATGAACCGATAACGCTATGAAACAAGGCAGGAATTTAGCAATAGAAAACCCGAGGGTAAGAGGAGACAATGGAAGGATCATTTGACAGCAGAGAGAGAAGAAGATATCCCCGGTTTTTCATTGATTTACCCGCTGAATATCGGGATATGAACGACTCCTGTTTGCGTGGAGCAATTGTTGTCAATGCAAGTGAAGGAGGATTTCTCATCGAATCCCCCAGAGATATCCCTGTCGGCACGGAACTAAGTATCACTGTCCTGTATCCGAGAGAGTGTGAATTGGCTAATTTCAAAGTCACGGCGAAGACCGTGCGGAAGGAACCTTATTGGAAAAGAGACTGGAAAGGATATCAGTACGGATTAGAATTGATCCAGATATTGGATGAGGATCGTTGGAAACTGACTGCCCTTCTTGGTCGCCGATTTAATTTGGAGCAGATGTCAACAAATAATGAAGCTTCCGTCGGTAGGGGGGCCGAATTTTAAGCAAAGTAAAGGAGGCGAGGCTCCTTGGCATTTAGGTATTAAGGAGCAAAAGGTTTAAAATAACATGGATTGCGGGCGGTATGGGCAAGATGATAACATATAAAGTTTTCTATAAGAATTATAAGCTTAAAAAAGGCGAGCTGATGGGTGTATTCGTTGAGAGGAGGAAGGATTTGAGGGGAATAAGCCTACTTGAATCTGGTCTGAAATGGGCAAAATCGATGGTTGGCCAAGAGGTGAAGGATAAACATGCGATCTTTGTTGTTCCCTATAAGTTGAAGTCAAAAAAGGATTCCTATAGTACCTGCGAAGAAGATGACATTCAGTAAGGAGGGAATTTAGGCAAGGAGAAGAAGTTTACATTACGATTTTTTCGGTTTAGTTGTCAGAAGACAGTGCTGTTACACTTCACACTTCTTTTGTGCCAAGAACGTCATGATCACTTTCAATCCATAATCCTCGATTCTTGAATACGGCCCCCAGCAATGATTTGTTATATCCACACCCGCTTTTCTGAAGACTCCTTCCCGAAGTCAACGGCTTTAGCTTTCTTCCCAAGGTACTACATTACAATTGAAAATAGTCAAGATGTGTTAAAACTTTTTCACTTTTGTTGCAGCGATTTGTGAATTTTGTGAAATTTACTTCCACTCTTAGCCTCTGATTAAAATATAGAACTTTAAGAAAAACAAAATAATTATGACAACTTATCTCATAACAATGAACTGGCACATAAAATGCTTTCTAACAGTAAGGAATTAGTTCTATTAACAGAGAAATGGATGAGAAGTTTCCTGATAAATAAAAACTTATGCCTCCATTATTGGCTCAAGAAGACAATTGGGAAGGTCTGGGCCTTAAGGGTGGCAGACACTATCGAAAAGACCATCCTCATTGTAGGAAGGCAAGTCAATCCTTATTCCAATACAAAAGAGGAACTAACCAAAGAACAGTAATAAGAATTAGTAGATATTTATCAGGAAGGGCAGAATGTAAATTGTTAATGGGTTAGCTTGATTATAGAGGAGGAATGATTTAAATGCAGCTGAGGGAATCAAAAGTAGATCTCAAAATGTTTACGCCACGTGAGCGAGCGCTACTAAACCTCATCGCAGAAGGTTACAAGAATAAAGAGATCGCGGATGAGCTTTATATTAGTGAAAAAACTGTAAGAGAAAACCAGGTTAGGCTCATGAGGAAATTACATGCCCCGAAGGCGTCATCCGTCATTGTTTATGCTTTAACAAAAGGATTGATTAACATCTATGAAGTATTAGAATCAAGATTTTCAAAAAGAAAACTAGAAACAAATTGAGGGCAACGATGGATCAGGAAAGATTTAAAACTATGGTCTCTCTATTAGAGCGGGATGAATTGACATTAAGGGAAAAACACTTTTTGGGAGAAGTAAAAAAATATTTCTTTGAGCATAGTAACTTAACAGAGCAGCAGTGGTCCATCTTAGAAGGTGTTTACAGAGAAAAAATATGGATGAGGAAGACGTTTTTCAGTCAGAGTTATCTTTCAAAGAACCCTTCCTCAAGAACCGCCTGAAATATCTTATGTCATATCTCATGTCGAAGAGTAAACGGGTTTAGTAATGGAAGCCTATGAATTCTACCAGTATAACCCAGTAAAGGAGTACGAGCTACTTGGCGTGCTCCCGGAAAGGAGAAAGAATTCTGAAAGAATAACTGAGAAGTCGGTCATGGGTTGGGCGAAAAAAGTCTTTGGTGATAATTTAAGTACCAAAGATATTTATTTCATCCAGGTAACAATCAATGAACATACGGGGATGATTTTTCGGCCTATTCCAGCTTTCATAACACAGAAGTAAATTCAAGAAATAAATCCATATTTAATTAGAGGAGGGGAAAGGCAGGGTCATCACATTGGCTCTACCTTCTTTGTTATCCAAATTTGAACTAATAATCTTCGATCCTCATTTGCTATCTTAATTGAGTAATAGCAGGTGAAAGCGTCAGAGAAAACACCTTTCACAGCGTAAATTTTCCACTTTCTCTCTCCTACTCCTTAGGATGTTTCGATTCGTAGATGCGCCGCTTGATCTGGCCAATCTCCTTGGTGACGGGAATCTCTTTTGGACAGACCTCTGTGCACTTCCACAGGGTCTGGCAACCCCAGACGCCGTCCTTATGATCCAGGAGAGTGATTCTCTCCTCAGAACCCTCATCTCTTGAATCGAAGAGGTATCGGAAGGACCGAACCAGAGCTGCAGGACCGACATAGCTTGCTGTTTCGGAATTCTGATTGACAGGACAGGCTGCCGTGCAGCAGGCGCAGAGGATACAACGGATGGCTTTCTCAAGAAAGTTCTGCTGCTCCGCCGACTGACTTCTTTCCTGATCGGGCGGAGGAGTTTTTGTAATCAGATAAGGCTTGATCGAATTGTATTTCTCAAAGAAAAGATCCAGATCTACGACCAGGTCTTTGATCACCTTAAATACCGGAAGAGGCTCGATCAGAACTTCCGCTTCATAGTCCCGGGCCAGCTTTTGACAGGGCAGACCGCAGATCCCGTTGATCTTCATCCCGTCCGATCCGCAGATGCCGTGGCCGCAAGACCACCGGTAAGAAAGGGTGGGGTCTTGTTCCCACCGGATCCGGTTGAGGCAATCGAGAAGTCGATCCATCGGGTCGGCCTCGACCTCATAGGTCCGGTAGTAAGGCTTCTCGTCCTTCTGGGGATCAAAGCGAAAAATCTTCAGTTTGACAAGCATATATCTCTTTCTTCCCCCTCATCCTGTCCCTCTCCCCTGCCTTCGTCCCGCAAGGCGGGACTTCGCGCAGGCAGGCGCCAAGGGAGAGGGGAGGAGACAGAATCGGGTTTCACTAATCTTCAATCTGAAATCTAAGATCTGAAATCTGCAATTTTTTAGTAGACCCTCGCCTCGGGTTGAAATCGCGTGATCTTCACAGGCTTATATCTCACTTCGGGCCCCTTCGGAGTTTGAAAAACGAGGGTATGCTTTAAAAAGTATCGATCTGCCCTCAACGGAAAATCCTCTCGATAGTGGGCTCCCCGGCTCTCCGTTCGATGGAGGGCACTGAAAAGGATCACCTCCGAGAGGTTAAGCTGATGGCCCAGCTCAAATGCCTCCGTCAATTCATAATTGAATGCCTTTCCCTTGTTCACCATCCCGACCTCTTTGTAGCGCTCTTTCAGGTTTCGGATCTCCTCGATCCCCTCTTTTAAGCCCTCCTCATTTCGAAAGACCGACCCGTAATCCATCATCACAGACCGCATCTTTTTCCTGAGGGGATCGATTTTCTCTCGACCGGGATGGCTCAATAATCGGGCGATCCTTTCTTCGCATAATTTTAGAGGATCTTTCGAGAGGGACGGATACCCAACATCCTTAATCCTCTCTTTCATCGCCAACCCGCTTCTCCTGCCGAAGACGAGTAAATCGAGGAGGGAATTGCAACCGAGTCGGGTTGCACCGTGAACCGATACGCACGCACATTCCCCGGCTGCATACAGTCCCGAGACGATCGAACCTCTCTCATCGGCCAGTACCCTTCCATCGACGTCCGTAGGGATGCCTCCCATCATATAATGACACGTGGGCGCCACTGGAATCGGGTCATAGACCGGATCAATTCCTGTGTAGATTCTGACAAAGGAAGCAATCTCCCAGAGTTTCTCCTGAATCTTCTCCTCTCCGAGATGAGTGAGGTCAAGATGGACATAATCCTTTCCGCCGATCCCCCTCCCTTCCCGAGTCTCCGTAAGAATGGCTCTGGAGACAACATCCCTCGCCGCCAGATCCTTTACGGTCGGGGCATATCGCTCCATGAACCGCTCGCCCAATCGGTTGCGCAAAAGACCACCCTCGCCCCTTGCCGCTTCGCTGACCAGAATTCCTAAAGGGTAAAGCCCTGTCGGATGAAACTGGACAAATTCCATGTCCTCGAGTGGGATTCCCAGGTTGTAGGCCAAGCTGAAAGCTTCTCCGGTGGTCGCATTGCCATTGGAGGTTGTCGTGTATACCTTTCCGCACCCTCCGGTGGCTAAAAGAACGGCTTTGGCCTGAAGAAGATGAAGTTCTCCCGTGGCCAGATCATAGGTCACCACCCCTACGCATCTTCTCTTGTCCGTGATCAGCGAAAGCAGGTAGTGTTCAGGATAGAATTTTGCCTGATGCCGGAGGCACTGGTCGAAGAGGGTATCGAGAACCACCCTTCCGGTATGGTCTGCGACATAGCAGGCCCTCTTTACGGGTTTCTTCCCATAATCCCGGGTATGACCACCGAAGTTCCGCTGGGCGATCTTTCCCTCCGCAGTGCGACTGAAAGGAACGCCCATATGCTCCAGCTCATAGATGGCCCTCGGCGCATCCTTGACCAGGATCTCGATGGCATCCTGATCCCCTAAGTAGTCGCCACCCTTGACGGTATCGTAGAAATACCATTCCCAATGGTCCTCCTCCTCGTTGCCGAGGGGGGCGGTAATCCCTCCCTGGGCCGCTCCGGAATGGGATCGCGTAGGAAGAACCTTGCTGACCACTGCCACGTTAGCCTGGCCGACACACTCCACCGCTGCCCGAAGCCCTGCTAGGCCGGCACCCACAATGACGATATCATGCTGGAAGATCATTTCGATCGCTCTTCAATCGGAACATATGGACAGGCCTGGGGACCGCAGTAGGTTCCCACATAATCTGCATCCGGACGATAAAGCTCGGGTTTGGGTTGGGCTTCGGCAAACTTCTCTTCAATGATATGGGCCGTCCAGCCTGAGACCCGCGAGATGGCGAAAACAGGGGTGAAGAGGTCTGTTGGAATCCCCATCATGAAATAGACCGAGGCGCTGTAGAAATCGACATTGGGATAGATGTCTCTCCCCTTCAACTTTCTGAACTCTTCTTTAGTGGTCGCCTCGATCGCGTTCGTCAATTCAAACCATTTTCGATCTCTCAGACGATCTGCCAGACGGCTGCATATTCCTCTGAGGATCGTCGCCCGGGGGTCCTCGGTGTGGTAAACCGCATGCCCCATGCCCATCACCTTTCCTCCCTTTTGGAGTTTTCCGGTAACCCAGGGTTTCACACGATCCACCTCTCCAATCTCCAGAAGCATCTTCATGACCTCGCTATTCGCTCCCCCATGAAGCTCTCCGGAAAGCGCTCCGAGAGCGGCTGCGATGGAAGCGTAGAGTTGGGCATGGGTCGAAGCCACCTCCCGACCCGCAAACGTGGAGGCATTAAAGGAATGCTCGGCATGGAGAATCAGGCAAGTGTCGAAATCCTTGGCCGTACCGGCCCCAGGAGGAGATCCGGATAACATGTATAAGAAGTTCCCTGCATGGCTGAGTTCGGGATTGGGACGGACCGCTATTTTTCCCTTTCGAATACGATCCCACGCAGCTACAACGGTGGGGAGTTTGGCGATGAGCCGGATCGCCTTTTTGAAATTGGCCTCCCTCGTCTCATCGTGCAACTGAGGGTCATGGCTTGCCAGAATAGGAACGGCTGCCTGCATGATGTCCATGGGATGGGAAGCAACCGGCATCATCTTCATAAATCGATAAACGACCTCGGGAATCTCCCTCTCTAAGACGAGTGCCCCCTGAAACTTTTTCAGCTCTTCGGCCGTAGGGAGATGGTCATGAAGCAGAAGATAGGAAACCTCTTCAAAGGTGGAACGGACGACAAGGTCACAGATATTTAAGCCCCGATAAATGAGGTTTCCTCTCTCCCCGTCAACATCCGAGATGCGCGTATCTGCTACCTTCACCCCCCGAAGGCCGATATTCTTCGTTTCCTGTATCTGTTCCGTCATTTTTTGAATCCTCCCGATCGCCCCTCACCCCATCTCTCTCCCCAGCGGGGGGCTGTAAAAACATCAATGCCAAAATCCATTATTAAACTATAGGGGATGGATCTGAAAATAAATAGGGTTCATTACGTATTTTGCCTTTGAAAAAACCTTATTTTGTGTAGAATCTATCAGGTCTTGAAAATCGGCCTCCTTCACCCTCCCCTTGGAGACTGTGTCGTAATTATGATTACGCAAAAATATATATCTTACTGTATTAGAGAATCCAAGCCCGTGAGGGGACAGGTGGCTGGCTGAGGAAGCTTTAGAGCGGAACCTCTTATCATGTAAATTCATGCGCATCTACCTCACTAGGACATCATTTCCTTTGACAGGAATGATTGACCATCCCTGTCGAAAATCCGCAATTCTAAAGCTTCGGAAGCTGGCCACTGCCCGACTCGCTGTGCTTGTGACACATTCCCTGGGGGGACAGAAAGCTTCGGTGTGAGCTTAGTCGAACGCTCAGCCAAATGGGCAACGGAAGCATTTATTACGGAATTGGGGATGCCTCCGGAGAAGGCTTTAGGATTGGTGTTTCATTGCAGAGGAAGCAGTATGGTTCAGCGACCCTCCGGCCAGGAGGATCGCCACCTCTCTTTGGTTGAGTCCGTGCAAAACTTCAAAGGATCTCTTTTGGGTCACGTTCTCAACGGTGAGAAGACCACTAGATCTTAGTCCGTTCCGCAGATTCGTGATCCGGAGATAGTCTCCCTGCTGAATTCTTGAAAATTCATCAGGATCTTTAAAGGTTAGAGGAAGAATTCCAAAGTTGATTAGATTGGAACGATGGATGCGGGCATAGGATTTTGTCAGGATGGCTTTGATCCCGAGGTACATCGGAGCCAGGGCGGCATGTTCCCGGCTCGAACCCTGTCCATAATTTTCACCCCCTACCACAAACCCTCCTTCCAATTGCTTTGCCCTCTTGACGAAATGGGCATCGATCCTTTCGAAGAGATGTTCCGAAATGGCAGGGATATTGGATCGGAGAGGAAGGACCTTCGCCCCCGCAGGAAGGATATCGTCGGTGGTAATATTGTCCCCTACTTTCAAAATAACCGACCCTTCGACAAAATCCTCCAGGGGACCGCGAAGGGGTAACGGCTTGATATTGAGCCCTCGCCCTATCACCACCTTTTCCGGCCTTGCAGGGGGAGAAATAATGAGACTGTCATCGATTAAGAATTTCGGACGCATGGGGACACGAGGCGGGTTCGGGCCCAATTTTCTGGGGTCGGTAATGGATCCTTTGAGGGCACAAGCGATGGCGACATAGGGGCTTGCCAGATAGACCCGATCCTCGGGAGTTCCGCTCCGGCCAGGAAAATTCCGATTCATTGTCCGGACGGAGATGGCACGGGAGGGAGGAGCCTGCCCCATGCCGATGCAGGGGCCACACGCTGACTCCAGGATGCGTGCTCCGGCGCCGATCAGGTCGGCTAAGGCTCCCCCCCGGGCGATCATTTCGAAAACCTGCTTTGATCCGGGGGTGATGGTGAGGCTGACATCCGGATGAATTTTTTTCCCCTTGACGATTTTAGCGACACTTATCAAATCGAAATAGGAAGAATTGTTGCAGCTCCCGATGCAAACCTGTCTGACCTCTTTTCCAGCCACTTCTCTGACAGGACAGACGTTGTCCGGGCTGGAGGGTTGAGCGACGAGAGGCTCTAACTCGCTGGCGTCGATCTCAACGACCTGATCGTATTCCGCATCTTTGTCCGGCTCGAGGGGAGTCCAGTCTTTCTTCCTGCCCTGCGCCTTCAGAAACTCGAGCGTTTTTGCGTCGCTCGGGAAGATCGTAGTGGTGGCCCCCAGTTCCGCCCCCAGGTTGGCCATCGTAGCCCTTTCTGGAATGGAGAGGCTCTTCACCCCCGGCCCTCCAAATTCAAAAATCTTCCCCACGCCTCCTCTTATGCTTAATCTTCTCAGCAACTCCAGCATGATATCTTTCGATGCGACCCAGGGAGGAAGCTTCCCCTTCAAATTCACTAAGACAATCCGGGGCATCTTGAGATAGTAAGGCTCTCCCGCCATGGCTAGGGCCACATCCAGTCCCCCCACCCCAATGGCGATCATCCCCATGGCACCGGCATTGGGAGTATGGCTATCCGAACCGAGAAGAACCTGCCCGGGCTTTGTAAATCGTTCCAAATGGACCTGATGGCAGATACCATTGCCGGGTTTCGAAAAGAAGACCCCGTATTTTGCAGCAGAGGTCTGCAGGAATCGGTGGTCGTCCGCATTCTCATATCCAGTCTGAAGCATATTGTGGTCCACATAGCTGATCGAGAATTTGGTCCTGACCCTCGGAATCCCCAAGGCCTCAAATTGGAGGTAAGCCATCGTCCCCGTGGCATCCTGCGTAAGGGTTTGGTCTACGGAAATGGCGATGTCCTCATGGACCGTTAATTTTCCGCCGACCAGATGCGTCTCAAAAAGTTTTTGTACGAGATTCTTACCCACGGATCACCTTTCTATTCCATAAATTTTGGAATAATAATCGATGGCTCTCCGGTTTGTCAACGCAATCCCTTCATCACATAATCCGCTATAGTCATCCTGAACTTGTTTCAGGATCTATGGGTTGCCGAAAATAAGAGAGGCTGAAAAAATTTCAGCATGACAGGGATATCTTTGAGGATTTGGTTTTCGATTAGGGATTATGGCCATCCTGAAGGCTCGGAAAGGGATTTCCTCAGGCAGGGGCAAGATCACCAGATTCCTTGACAAATCCGTTTTTTTATGTTCTATAATACCAACGAGGATCTTGAAAATGTTTAACTTTTACTTCTTTTTTTATTTTGGTAAGGGTCACCCGTAAATCCCATCCCGAGGCGGGAGGGAAGCCATGGGTGATTCATAAGGCCCCATGGCTTTTTCATTTTCAGGAGCCATAGGGGTCACCCTATGGCTTTTCTATTTCTCGATGTCGAGGGATCCAAAAAAGGAGATTTTAGACATGGCCATTTCAAAGAACGTCAAGAATGCATTAAATAATGCCTCCTGGGTGAGGCGGATGTTCGAAGAGGGGGAAGAGTTGAAACGGATTCATGGTGAGGAAAACGTTTACGACTTCTCCCTCGGAAACCCAAATCTCGAGCCTCCCGCCTCGCTGAAGAAGGCACTGAAAGCCCTTGCCGATCACCCGATTCCGGGAATGCATCGCTATATGTCGAACTCCGGTTATAGCGATACGAGAAAGATCATCGCCGAATATCTGAAGGAGGAATCCGGGCTTCCTTTCGATGAAAAGCATGTCGTGATGACCGTAGGTGCTGCCGGCGGACTCAACGTTGTCTTGAAGGCAATCCTGGACGAAGGGGAAGAGGTCATCGTCCCCTCCCCCTATTTTATGGAATTCAAGTTTTACATCGAGAACAGCGGAGGCGAAATTCGATTGGTCGAAACCAATGACGATTTCTCACTCAACCTGTCAGAGATTGAGGAGGCGATAGGAACCGAGACCAAAGCCATCCTCATCAATTCCCCCAACAACCCAACCGGCGTCGTTTATCCTCAGACCTCCCTTGAAAAATTGGGGGAGCTGTTAAGAAAGAAAAACCAGGAGTTAGGGAAGACGCTTTATCTCATTACGGACGAAGCCTACAGGCGGATCGTCTTCGACCGCATCCAGCTTCCTATTGCCTTCCGTCACTATCCCCACACGATTCGTGTGACCTCCCATTCCAAAGACCTTTCTCTTGCCGGAGAGAGAATCGGCTACATCGCCCTGAATCCCCTTTGCGAGGAAGTTGACGAACTGATCTCCGCCATTATCTTTGCCAATCGAACTCTCGGTTTCGTCAATGCCCCGGCATTGATGCAGAGATTGGTTGCTCCCCTCCAAAAGAATTCGGTGAACGTCAGAGAATATGAAGAGAAGCGGGATTTCTTTTACAAATCCTTGACCGCCCTTGGCTATGAGGTAGTTAAACCCCAGGGGGCTTTCTATTTGTTCCCGAAAGCCCCACTTGAAGATGATGTGGCATTTGTTAGAGAACTCCAATCAAAAAGGATCCTGACCGTTCCGGGTACGGGTTTTGGGAAATCGGGCTATTTCAGGATCGCCTATGCCGTCGACAAGAGAGTGATTGAAGCGGCACTTCCCGGATTCAAAGAGGCGGCGGAAAAATACAGAACGCGAAAAGGATAAACGGACAGCATGAGGGGACTTCCGAGACGAAATCCTCCGCCCGTCTGATGTGAAGATGGAAAAGTGTTTTGTTTTGGGAATTTATGAAAGACCCCAATTAATAAATGAAATTAACTAGTTTTGAGACAAAAAAGGGCACATTCCCTCCCTGTCAAGAATTTCTCTTCTTTGAGAAAAACCCTGCAAAATCCAGCGAGTTCGACTCATAGTCCCCTTTGGCACCATATTTGCTCAATTAGTCATAGTCCTTATACCATACTGGGCGATAAAGCCAGACTCCGAGCAAGAGGCCTACGAACATGACCATGGTTCTCCCTGCGCCTATCGTCTGGAAAAAGGATTTGAACCCGCTATGTCAAATGATTTGATTCCGCCCTTAGTCTCTCATGGGAGAGGAGCCTATGCACAAGAGTTGGATTCCTAAGAGATTAGAGGTTGGAGGGTATCTTCGATACTTAACGACCACCTCAGCCGGCTCTCCAATTCGTCCTCCCGACCTTGGGCAGGTTCCCCTCGTGTATGTCCTTCGTTTCGTCTGCATCATCGCCATCGTGACACTCATTCCTTTCGGCATACTTGCCTTAGTGGAGAAGGATATATCCGTGGGGATAATTGATCTGCCTTTGGTGTCTTTGCTGATTGGAAATTATCTTCATGCTCGACGATACAGGCGGTACACACCTTCAATATCAACTCAGGTGTTTCCTTAGGCGCCGTGCTCTTCGTTTACATGTTCCTCACGGACGGGATGAACAGGGGTGGATTCGTCTGGTATAGAGGATTTCTGGTTCACCATCGTTAAGCTGTCAAAGGGTGCAGACGTAGATGTCTCAATTTAAAACAAAAGAACAGAAACCGTCGAATGTCCCCGGACCATGGCCTGAGATCATCAAGGTGCTGCTGATCGAAGATAACCCTGGAGACGCTCGGTTGGTCAAAGAGATGCTGGTCGATGCAGGAGCCAGCAAGTTCCGTCTGACCCATGCAGGGCTTCTGGGCGAAGGCCTGTCCCACCTCAGAGATGAAAGTCATCACGTCATCCTCCTCGACCTGTCACTGCCGGATGGACATGGCCTCGACAACGTCAGACAGGTGTGTGCCGTGGCTCCTCATCTGCCCGTTGTCATCCTAACCGGCCTCGACGATGAAACGATTGCCATCCGCGCTGTGCAGGAAGGGGCGGAGGACTACCTGATCAAGGATCAAATGGACGGCAATTTGCTGGCACGGGCAATCCGGTACGCGATTGAACACAAGCGAGCAGAAAACGCCCTCCGGGACAGTGAGGAGAGATACCGGACCGTCCTTGAACACATCGAAGATGGCTATTATGAGACCGACCTAGCCGGCAACTTAACCGCTTTCAACGATTCGATGTGCCGAATATCGAGGACCCCCAAAGAGCAATTGATAGGCTTGAATAACCGGCGGTACATGGATCCAGAGAACGCAAAGAAAGTGTTTCAAGCTTTTAATGAGGTCTACAGGACAGGGAAACCCTATAGAGCATTTGATTGGGAGATTACCAGAAGAGATGGCGGAAAAGCATGCATTGAGGCATCGATATCGTTGCGAAAAGATGCGTCGGGTAAGTCAATCGGGTTTCGAGGAATTTTACGGGACATCACTGAGCGCAAACGGACGGAAGAACTGCTGCGGCAAAATGAGGAGAAATATCGAACTATTATTGAAAACATCCAGGACGGCTATTTTGAGGTCGACCTTGCCGGTAATTTTACCTTCGCTAATGATGCCCGGTGCCGAGAGCTGGGATATACCAGAGATGAATTGATCGGAATGAACAAGCGGCAGTTTACAGATAAGGAGACTGGAAAGAAATTGTTTGAGGCTTTTAATAAAGTCTACAGGACAGGGGAACCGGTGAAGGGATTAGATGAGGAAGTTATCAGAAAAGACGGAACGAAAGCGTCTATCGAACTTTCGGTATCTCTTATCAGGGATTCAGAAGGAAAACCGATCGGATTCAGAGCTTTCTCTCGGGACATCACCGAGCGTGAGCGACGGGAGGAGGCGCTCCGGGAGAGTGAGGAGAGGTTCCGCCAGCTGGCAGAGAACATCCGTGAGGTCTTCTACATCTCCGAACAGGGCTACTTCCGATACGTGAGCCCCGCCTATATGGAAATTTGGGGACGCACTCCTCAAAGTCTTTACCAGGAACCTGAATCCTTTTTGGATACCGTCCATCCCGAGGATAAAGAGAACGTGAAGGGATATTTAGAAAGCAAAGGCCGGGGGGAAGTCGAGCAGGTCTATCGCATTGCGCGTCTCGATGGGTCCATCCGCTGGATCAAAGATCGCTCCTTTCCGATTCATGATGATTCAGGGGAGACGCTCCGTGTGGTCGGTATTGCGGCCGATATCACGGACCTTAAACTCGGGGAAGAAAAATTGAAATACCTGAGTTTGCATGATCCGCTTACCGGCCTCTACAATCGCATCTACTTCGAGGAGGAGATGACCCGGATAGAAAGAGGGCGGCATAGTATGGTAGGGATCGTCTCGTGCGATGTGGATGGGCTCAAGCTTGTCAATGACACCTTGGGACACGATCAGGGGGATAGCCTGCTGGTCGCCGCTGCCGGGGTGATCCGGGGATGCTTCCGTGAGGGAGACTTGGTGGCCAGGATTGGCGGGGATGAGTTTTCTGTCGTCCTTCCGGATACGACTGAATTGGCTGTTCAGAATGCTTGTCAGAGGATTCAGGAGGCGGTGGCAGGCTATAATGCCACCAACCCGGAGCTTCCCGTGAGTATCTCGGTCGGATCTGCTGTCAGCCATGGAGCGGATAGGAACCTCAAAGACCTTTTTAAAGAAGCGGACAATAGCATGTATCGGAAGAAGCTCTATCGGACGCAGAGCGTCCGCAGCACCATTGTTAAGACCCTGATCAATACACTCAAGGAAAGGGATCTCACCACCGAGAAACATATTCTTCGCCTGGAAAAGCTATTGGTCAGTCTGGCCGCCCTGATCGGGCTGCCGGAGTCCACGAGGTCTGACCTATCCCTCTTGGCCAAATTCCACGACATCGGCAAAGTGGGGATCTCCGACTCGATCCTCTTCAAGGAAGGTGCCCTGACCTCCGAGGAGTGGACGGAGATGAAGCGCCATTGCGAGATCGGGTATCGTATCGCCCTCTCCGCCCCCGACCTCATTCCAATTGCCGACTGGATTCTCAAACACCACGAGTGGTGGAATGGCCAGGGCTATCCCCTCGGCATCGAAGGAGAGGAAATTCCCGTCGAGTGCCGATTGCTGGCCATAGCCGCTGCTTATGAGGCTCTTACGAGCGCGCGCCCTTATCGAAAGACCCTTCCCTACGCGGAGGCTGTGGCTGAACTGCGGAGACACGCCGGAACGCAGTTTGATCCAAAGCTTTTAGAGAAGTTTGTTGAGATGTTAGAAGCCCACCCTCATGAATCAGAGTCCGACAAAACCGCCGCCTTTTAGAAATGAGAAGGGTCCCGATCGAATGGAGGGCTATGACCCTGAGCAGGCCGTCGAAAAGAATTCTGATATATCATTTTTCTTATCTCTATCCTGGTCATCATCGCTCTCATCCACTCTGGAATCATCGTGTTAACGAAGCAAAATTATACCGTTGGCACGGCCGATCTTGCCTTGGCGCTTTTGCTGACAACGAATCGGCTACATGCTCGCCGCTACGGAAACTACGACTTTAATATTCGCTTTGGCATTACCCTCTCGGCCCTTCTCCTTGTCCATGCGTTCCTGACTGGGGGGTCAATGGAACCGGATTCAGCGATAGAAAATCATCTCCGGCAGATTTTGAATTTCAATAGGAGGGTGTTTAATGCTCTACGAAACCGTTTGGCTGTTCTTCGCTCTGGCTGTCGGCATTCTCATCAGCATTGGGCTTTTGGACCTTATTTTTTCTCCTGCCGTTTCTCCTCGAATATTAAAAGCGCTGGCCGTGATGATATCTGTGTTGATCATTCTGACCGGCATCTATTTTTCTTATCAATGGAGGGCTCAGAGAAAAGAAATTCAAGTGTTGGCCCAGCAAGCTGAAGAAACGATCAAGCAATACTTGGCGGCACACCAAAAAAAATGATACGAAAAATCGGGTGGTGTTCTACGGAAGAATTGGGACCCGATCCCGACTTCTTGCGAATGCTCGTTGACGGGTCGGACGTAAACCTTAATGCTCTCTCCAAAAATAGCAGGCGAATGTCGAGTTCTTTTATAACCTCCTTCCCCTCGATTGGGCTTGAAGTTAAATGAACAAGGGAACCGCCATTATTGCCGAATCCGGAAATGACTCTCGAAGTCATTAAAGGATTTTGTAAGAATAGCCTCTATATTGACGAGGAATTGGGTTACCAGTTGGGTGTTTACAAACGCATTCACAAAGGCATCGTTCTTACAGACTAAATTCAGCCGTTTGACTTGATTCGTGCTTGAGACGCTCAATTCTTCTCCAAATCTCTTAATTATCCTTTTAATCTCTTCGATGTTTCCCTTGTGGAGCCAATACATATTCAGATAGACTCTGGTGGCCACCTCCCTTCCGCCCATGATCGGGATAATTCCATAATAATATTTCCAGTACTTTTGCAACACCAAGTTATACCTTAATAAACTCAGGATAGAAACGTACTTGAGGGCATCCTGCATCGTTGTTGCCTTGACATGCACCAAGTTATCTTCATCCCCCTTGTATACCGCGATCACTTGGTCATAAGACACGTACTGATCGACGATATCCAAAAAAGGAAGCATGGGTCGGATCGAATCGCAAATGTCTTCTTCATTTTTGTGCGGACAAAAGTAGCATTTTTGGAAATCAATGGCTTTTCTCATCTCCTCGGGAATTTTCATGGGGTCTTGCCAATAACGATCCGTCACTTGTTCGATATTTTCTTTCGTCAACTCTAACCTTGTCGAATCCGGGAAAAGGAGGTAAAGCCCTTCCCTTTTAAAATCGCTCAGCCTCAAATTCAATATTCTATCCTCCACGATTCCTCCTTTTCCTGATTGCTCCGAACTCCCTGCCCGCCGGCAGGCCCTGAACCTAGTGTACTGCGTCAGAAGTCCCTTTACTTTGAATGTCATTCCGGGCTTGACCCAGAATCCAATGATTTCAACTGGGTTCCTGCTTTTGCAGGAGGAATGACAGCTTTTGAACTTATGTAAAGAAGTGTTGGACGCACTACACTAGCATGGTACAAGGCGGGCAAACGAATAACTCTGAACTTTAGCCATCCATCCGCTGCCCGTTATCTGCTATCGTTTGTATTCGCTCCACACGTCACGAACATCTCCTGCCAAATTTCAAAGTCAGGCACCGGTTACAGCTTCCTATCAAACGTGACCGCCCATTCTTTTCTAATCAGTCTTCTGGTTTTCCTTCGATCAAGGACCTCAGCAAGAATAGGTAAAAGGAAAGAACCTCCCGGAAGAGCGAAGATCGCCACGGCCGGGATGATCTTCCCTATGTTTTTCAGATGCCCCTTTATCTCTTTCCTCTCCTCCCGTGTCCACGGTTCATCGGTGTTCTGCATTTTCATAAGAACCTGCATCAGTCCCCTTATCGCAAGGACTTCCGCCAGAACGGCTTCCTTATTTATAACGATCAGCCTTTTAAGATATCTCTTGATCATCGGGCTACCTTCTCCGTCTTCACCTTTTCGGCCAATTTCCGCTATCAGAACTTCCCGTATTCTCAAAAAGCATGGCCTCGCGTTCCCGCTATTTGCCGCCAAATTGTCAGATGCCGGGCCGCGTCCCCTCTTCTTTTCCCTATTTATAAATCTTGGCGGACAGGAGCTTCGCCAGGTCAATCTTCCACATCCCTTTTTCAAACGACATCCGGTAGGTCTCGGTACGAAATTTCGTCTCTCCTCCTCTGCTGGGCCTCAAGCCTATTTTTACTGTGGCATAGGCGAGAGTAGCGTTTTTCACATCCACTTGAATGTCCCGAATCGTCTCCCATGAAGAGGCCAACCCTATTCCCTTCTTCCTCATCCGGTGCTCAAAATCTTCTTTATTGACGGTCCCTCGACTTTTTTGATTTCCATGATCGAACAGGAGGTCGTACTTCTCGTCTTTCCACAAGGTAAGGATCGTCTTGACGGACTCAATCACATCGCCTTCGATCTTGTTTTTATTGATCCTTTCCTTTTCTGCCACTCCAGGCCGGTCCTTTGTCTTTGTCCTATCTTGCTTGGTGGCCTTTGCTTTCTCTTCCGGCGGGTTAGTTTCTTCCGGAATGGATTTCTTTTCAGCTTGGCCTCTGTACGCTTCAGGAACCCTCGATTCATCTTCTGAAAAGTGAATGATCCCCTTTTCATCTACCCATTTGTAAACCTCCGTTGAATAGGAGGGGCAAACCGCAGACAGGAAAATCAGGGCTCCTATAAGGACCCAGGCTCTCTTCGATTCTTGCATCGTCATCATTTTTTCTCCGAGACGTCCCGATTTCTTCTCTATCTTGGCGGTGTAGAATGATCTTAGGCTTTCTCATTCTATTTGTAAAGACGGCCTTTCGAATTTTCTTTGGAGATAGAATATGATCTTTGCCCAGAATTCTGGAAGAGTGACACGAGTTATCCATTTGACAATTATGAGATAACATGACAATTTATGGATGGATAGGAATGAAGGATGATTGACCTGCACACCCACTCTCTGTTTAGCGATGGAGAACTCACTCCCGCTGAGTTGGCCCGGAGATTTGAGGTGGCGGGCTATAAAGCGCTCGCCATCACCGATCATGGCGACTCGTCAACGATCGACCTGATCATCCCCCGAATCGTTGCCTTTTGTGAGGAGATCAATCGTCTCGAAGGAATTCGTCTTATTCCGGGAATCGAACTGACCCATATCCGGCCTGAGGTCATACCGGCCTTGGTTGGCAGGAGCAGGAAGTTAGGGGCGAGGTTGGTGTTGGTTCACGGGGAGACGATTGCCGAGCCGGTCGCGGCAAGGACCAATAGGATAGCCATCGAATCCTCCGTAGATATCCTCGCCCATCCCGGGCTGATCACAGAAGAGGAGGTTTTACTGGCCAGGGAACACTCCGTATACCTGGAGATGACCTCGCGCAGAGGCCACTCGTTGACCAATGGTCATGTGGCCAAGCTGGCGCACAAGATCGGGGCCCCTATGTTGTTGAACAGTGATACCCATGCGCCCGGCGATATCTGGCCGGTAGGTCGGCTGCACGAGATTGTTGTTGGGGCCGGTTTGACGGAGGACGATTACCAAACCATGATGAAAAACGCCGAATCCGTTGTAAGGCGATGTCTGACCTAATTCCTGTCCTGGCCCATTAAGACGCACAGAAGCCAAAGACCAAACTAGCCGCCTGCAGTTGATGGTTTTCCCATCAGGATTACCATCCTTTCTTTCATGCGTATATAAAGTACCATTTTTCAAGTACCTCCCTCCGTCTATTCCCCTCTCTCGGGGGCTACTTCTCTACCTCTGAAAGGGATTCTCATTGAATCGGTGCCACGGCGAAGATCACGGCGCTCCAGAAGGAATGGGAAACGATCTGAATGAGCAAGTCCTTTTTCCAGAGATACAGAAGCCCCCAAAAGGAACCTGCCACCAGAGCCGCTAAGATGAGCACCAGATTCCGGGAAAAGACATGGACTCCTGCATAAAGAATGGCGGTGATCAGAAATCCCGAGAATCTTCCCCGCCTCGCCATCAGACGGCCTTGCAGAAATCCTCTCCAAAAGATCTCCTCGCCCGGTCCAGTAATGAAGAAAAGAAGGAAAAAGATGAGGACCTTATTGACCCCGGCTCCCAAATAATAAATTGCCCCGACCTGGGTCTTTGCCCCAGAGAGGATTTCAAGGGCGAGTCTGTTTCCCAAGAAGAAAATCAAATAGAGGATGGCTGCTGAAAGGAGTCCGTACAGGAAGGAACGAAGCTGAAAAGAGATCTTCGGCCTTTGCCAGAAGAGGGAATAGAGAGAAACCGCAATGACCGAAAGGCCGATCTTCACCCAGAAATTTCCGCCGGCCCAGCCGAAGGTAATCGCCCAGCAAACCGATGCTAAGAGAACGGCCCCCCAAATCACAGGGGCACCACTCTACTGAGGACCAGCGAGACGATGAGAAAGAGGTCGAAAAGGGTGTTGAGTTGTGCGGTGATGGCATCCGCCGCCTCCGGGATCTTTGTCATAAAACTCTTCAAAAGCTGGACCGCCCTGGGGAGAGAGAGAAGCACCAGTAGACCCCAGGGGCTTAAGATCCCGACCACCACCATTCCGATTGTATAGAGATAGGCCGTGAGGATGAGACCGGCATAGAGGGAGATGCTCCGCCGGCCGCCAAGCAGGATTCCGATCGTTTTGATTCCCTGCCGCGAATCATAATCAATGTCCCGAATATTATTCGCCAGAAGCACCAGGCCCACCAGAATCCCGAAAGGAATGGAGATATAAAAAGCCTTTAAGGAAAGAGCTTGTCGTTGAATGACGTAGGCCCCTTCGAACATCAAAGGCCCCCACATGAGGAAAACAAAGAATTCTCCCCAGGCCTTATATTTGAATTTGATCGGAGCCGCCGTGTAGAAGAGACAGGCGAAAAAGCCGATCAGGCCGATCCAGAACACCAGCATGGAACGGCCGAAGGAAAAGATCAAACCAAGCAAAAGGGTGATCCCGGTGAAAACAATCGCTTCGGTTAAAAGCTGGGCCGGAGTGAAAATGCCCGCAAGAATGGGTTGAGGACGGTATCGAGCCGTAGGTGAATCCGGCTGGTCCACCTGATAACGGGTGTCGAAATAATCGTTGAATATATTTGCCGCCGCATGGAAACAGACAATCCCGATGCATACCAGGAGATACCACCCCCACAGGATAGAACCATTCTCCGCGGCCAGGAGAGTTCCTGCCGAAACGGAGATCAGGGACATGGGGAAGGACCAGGGTCGGGTAGCGACGAAATAACCTTTGATTTTCTGTTTCCAATTTTTCTTCTTTTCCATAATTGGATCAATATAAGAGAAAGTCAATCTGATAGCAAGCTTTGAGTCGAATCATAGACCATTAGACTTCAGACAATAGATTCCGCCCTCTCCCCTTGCGGGAGAGGGCGGGGTGAGGGGGTTTCAACAGGCAAACCCCCAACTCCCTCATTTTTTCGCAATCGTCATGCTGACGTGTCATTCTTTATTCGCTTTCGCTTGATCGAGGATGTCCTTCAGACTCACTTCAGGGTGATGATACCGTGGGTACTTAACGGTTTTTTTCCCATACTGAATCGCTTCCTGCGGGCACCACTGGAGGCAAGCGAAGCACTGCTCACATCGGTGAAGCCACGAAGGCTTTTCATCGATCATCTCGATATTGCTCGCCGGGCAAACCCTGGAGCAAATTCCACAACCATTGCATTTATCATCCGGCCAGAATTTCTTGTCCATCTTGCAAACCGATCGAAAAGACATTTGATAGATCCAGGAAAAGAGGATGTTTTGCCAGAGAGGTCCCCTCTCCACCTTGTTCCGCTCCTGCCGGAGTATCGTCCCCGCAATCGCTTTGACCTTCTCCTCAGCTTCTCTGAACAACCGCTGCTGAGTTTCAACGGGCCCTGGACCGCCCCACGGGATGTAATTGGAGGGAAGGACGATAGAATAGCCTTGGCTAAGGGACTGCCCTTGGGTTGACATCAACTTTTTGAGTTGCAGCAGTGTGGCAGCGGGCTGGCCGGCGTTGACAGCCAGGGCAAAAAAGTATGTCTCCGGTTTGACTTGAAGATGATTGATGAATTGGATGACATGGGAGGGTAATCCCCAGATATGGACTGGAAAAATGATGCCTACCCGATCGGCCTCCACCTTAAAATCTCCCGATGGATTCGGAATAAATCCAACGGTGGCATCTTTTAATTCCGGCGCCAGTTGACGGGCGATCCACAATGAATTCCCGGTTCCTGTATAAGCATACAACTTCGTTGCCATAGAAAGTCCTCCAAATTACCGAGAAAATACGTGGCCGTGTCGGTGTTGCGTGTCCGTAAATCGAAATATTTCTTGAGGGTGACGAAGCCCTCATGAAACACCCTGCTAACTCAAAGGCGTCGTTGAAGTTCATGATAATATCTTGCCCTTGGGTTCTTCGGCGATTTGGATGGTGCCAAAGTTTTTTTCATATTTCGAAATGTTGTCTTGTAAGGCTGCAAGAATTCTTTTCATATGGCCCGGGCTGACGATGACCCTTGCCGTCACGGCGCCTGCCGGCGGCGCGACCATGAGGAAATCGAGAACGAACTCTTCTTTTGTGTGGCTCACGACCATATTGTTTGAATAAACACCCCCATGGAGATTTGGAGGGAAATTGACCTTAATATCCTGTCCGTCCGGCATAAGACCTCCTCCTAAAATAGGAATCCGTCCTCAATTTTGGTGTTTCAGGTTTCGGGGTATGGGACTCTATTTATGTGAAAACCTACCACAATATTTTGTCTTGTCAAGGGAAAATGTGGAGATTTCTGGAAAAGCCCAGAAATCTCTGATTACACAAATTGAGAAACGATTGCACCGATTAGAGAGCGCGAAAGGTCTTTTTTCAGAGCTCTTATGGATTCCAAAAGAGACGAATTAGAGGGAATGGCAGATAGGCAATGGCTTATGGCTTATAGATAGCGGCTTGGGAGGTCTTTCCCCGAGGGTTTTCCTTAATTTTAATTGTAACCTTCGCTGTCTATTTCTGATGCCATCTTTTCTAAGCTCTTGAGAAGTTCCCTATCCTCCTCACCCAATCCATCGGAGGCTTCGGTTCCATCTACACCTTGTACAAATAGATTGTTATCCAAGAGATTCATTACCCTCTAGAGGCAATTCCAATGCCAATTCTAATATGTTAAAATTACGGGCTTTTTTGAAATTAAGGAGGGTTTGAAGTGGACAGATGTGTAAACAACTGACAATAATTGTCACTTTAGCTCAGGAAGCAGTTTGTGCTATCAATGGGGGCCAGTTGCAAAAGGGATAGCTACTCCCCCTTTATTCCCCTTTAAATTAAGGGGGGAACAGAGGGAGGTTATAATTTTCGCCTATCTAACGGCAACAGTGGTGTTCAGGGTCGTGGCGAGACGCATGGCAACCTGGCTCAGGATATTGTTGAGCATAGCCGAAGAATTACCCCCCCAGTTTCCTCCAGCAGCAGTGGTCTCTCTGGTATAGATGCGTATGCAGGGGTTCGGTTTGCCGGGCTCATAAATTTCACAGACGACTGAACCACCGGCTCTCCCTGCACCAAATCCCACCCAGGCGCGGGCTGCCCGGCTCCCTGGGTTGCACTCAACCACCGCTCCCTCAATCAATAGAGAATCAGGAGAATCTTTCTGAGGCAGCTTAAGGGAGCTTCGAAAGACCGAATTAAAGAGCGCAACATAAGGATCGGTGGAAAAGACAGTCTGTTGCGGCAACAACCGACCGCCAAATTCCGTTACCTTCACCGACCCGTACTGTGAAAGGTTCACTGTCGGATCCCTCCAAATCAGAAGGTTGTGCCCGCCCTTCTTCATGTCGTTGATATAATCTTTAGCGTTCACGTGGAAAGAATTATCAGGATAGTTCTTGAAGCTCTTAAACGGCCTTGTGGTAACAGGGGCCGAAGCAGTACTGGCGCCAATATCAGATGCCGAGGAAGGGTTGTCCTGGGCAATTGCGCCTGTGCTCACTAATACAATGACAATGCCTGTACCCATGAGATAGTGTAAAAATCGCTTCATTTTCATCGTTTCTGCTCCTTTTGTTCTTGCGATTCTTCTTAATCAATACTGCCAGGTTCGTCCTCTACTTCTTTTACCATCTCCTCCAAGCTGTTGAGAAAGTCCTTATCCTCTTCAATCAACTCACCCGGGGCTTCGATGTCATTCGTAGCTTCCGCAAGCAGATTGTCATCCAAGAGTTTCACGCCCCATTTAGACGCAATTCCGATGCCAAATCTAATTATTTAAAATTACAGGCTTTTTTGAGATTAGCGGAGGGTTCGGAACGGACAGATATGTAAACAACTGACAGGAATTGTCACTTTAGGTTGGGAGCAATCTGCTCAGAGAATAAGGTAACGTCCCGCGGCAAGGGCAACGGTGCCCGTTTCGTCACTCGGTTACGTTGCTCGTCTTAAGGATTTTACATAATCCTTTAACCCTAAACCAAACCGGCTTTGCAACCGTAACCATAACACAGTGCCTCCTCCTCGGGGGGATAGAGGACTGCACTTAAACGGCGTTCGATGGATAGCAACTAAGAGAAGAATTTTTCGCAATATGATCGTAGTCTGCCCGTACAAAGCACAGGGTACGGCCGCGCGGAACGTGCCTTGAGAGTGACGGAAGCGGATTAAATCGGTATCAGGGAGAATCCTTACCTTTCCTTGTCTGGCGGGCTTTTTCCATCAGCCATTTGACGAGCGGTTTTAATTTCTCCGGCATGACTTCCTCGCTCACCATCACCGCGTACTGCCGGCCTTTCTCTTCCAGCCTCAAATCGTATTGAAAGCGGTCGGGCTGGGGAGACCGGGACACGATCTTACCGGGCAAATTAAAAAAATCGGCCTCCTCGACCAGCTGGCTAAGCTTCAGAGCTTCATCCGGCGCAAGGTCTTTCTTGTCAACAGCCGTCTTCATCGTTATGCCGGCAAAACCACCGTTTCGTTCAATGGAGATTCGCAAGGTATTTTCCTCCCATGGCGTTAAGTCACCCCAACGGCTTTCCACGCCTTTTGTACCGCCTTCATCTCTTTGCTTCCGTTACCGTAGAGATCCTTGGCAACACTGATGGTCGCGGACGCTGCACCTGCAAAATTCGACTTGCTCCGTAGCCGGTCCCGCAGAGCAATATACCAAATCTTTCCTGCCTTCGTCCATGCATTACCCCCGATTTCGATCGCCGCAAGATAGAAGGCATGGTTAGGAATGCCCGAGTTGATGTGGACGCCGCCGTTATCCGAAGTGGTTTGCACGTAGTCCCTCATGGTCGCCGGCTGGGGATCCTTCCCAAGAACCGGATCATCGTAGGCCGTCCCGGGCGCCTTCATGGAGCGGAGCGCCTTTCCGTGAATCTTGGACATCAAGAGGCCCGCACCGATCAGCCAGTCGGCTTTGGCCGCCGTCTGTTTCAACGTCCGTTGTTTGACGAGGGAGCCGAAGACGTCCGACATGGATTCGTTCAATGCCCCCGGCTGATTCGAATAAGCAAGATTGGCTTCGTACTGGGTCACGCCATGGGTCAGCTCATGGCCGATGACATCGATACATTTGGTGAAGCGAGCGAAGATCTCACCGTCTCCATCACCATACACCATTTCGCTGCCGTCCCAGAAGGCGTTGTCATAGTTGACATCGTAATGGACATAGGAGACGATACTCATCCCCCTGTTGTCTATGGAATTGCGCTCATAGATATCATAGTAGAGGTCATACGTGGCGCCTGCTCCGTCATAGGCTTCATTGACTGCAACATCCTTTTTGGCCGGATCACCTTCTTGGCGCACCAGAGTGCCTGTGGGAGGCTGCCCGTCTTTGTGCTTGCAGTCATAAACCGTCCGGTACTTATGACCGACAGGTGCAGCTGACGAAAGAATTCCTAATGCAAAGCGCTGTCCTCTTATAAACCCAGCCGAGGTCAGGTTTTGCAGAGCCCAATCCTTCTGATGAGCCTTGCCGCGCTTGGCAATCTCCTCCAGCATATACGGTGGAATGATGGAATGAATTTCGATGTATCTGACCGGTCTCATAATTTCCTCCTTGTCGCAAGGTAACTTTATTTTCGCTTGTTCTTAACCCGACCTGACGTTCCTCGCCCTGCGAGGTTGGAATGTTTAGCCGGTAGCATGCACATATACCGCTGTTTCCACCGTAGCCACGAGGCCAACCACGGAATGCATCACCATCAAAAGATGAATTGAATCCGTCTTAAGCCGAGCGATTCCAAACAAGAGGCCAAGAACAAAAACGGTGGCAATGCCGTAGACGCCATACTGCAGATGGATCACGGCCCAAATCAAGGAAGTAATTCCTACTGCCCCGACGGGCCCTAGCCGAGAGTACCGAATCCCCTGGAAGAGGAACCCCCGGAAGAAGATCTCTTCAAAAATCGGCGCCACAACGATGACTGCCAGAAGAAGGGCAGGAAGAGAGGAAGCCGTTTTATAAGCCTCGACCATAAAAGGGGGGACGATCGGCTGGCGGAGAAGGTGACTCACCCCATCCGACAGAAATAAAAATGCTGCCAGAACAAGGAGCCATCTGACCCACTCGCTCTTCAGGGGCTCCCTGAAGCCGATATAATCCTTGAGGGAAATATTCTTGTGAAGTTTGGCAAACAAAAGAGTCAGGGGTGTGCAAATCAGCCCTGAGACAATCACCATCATGGCAATACAAAAGCCGTTAGAGGAGAGACTTTTCGCGTAGACCTCCGGATTCAATTCCGGATGCTGGACCTTCTCGACAGAAACGAAGGCAATCACAGTGAAAAGTTGAAGGGCCAAAAAGAGGGCGAAGACGATCGCCGAAAACCCGAGGGTCGCCCACAAACCCCTGGGTTTTGACTTGCTTTCATCGGATGACGGTAACCATTCCTTCAACATCACGCGTTCCTTTCGAGAAATAGAGTCTTAGTAACATAACATTTCCTTCCAACAGGGTCTATTTTTTTGGAGTTCACCTTTCCACCAAATCACTTAGAAAAAAAAGTGTCTGTGTCCGTGTCGGTGTCGCGTGGTCGCAAACTGTAATATTTTTTAAGGGTGGAACACTCCCTTGGAGCCTATCGTATGGGCATCTTCTGGAAATCCCATCTCATAACTTTCTCCAGGTGGAAACCTCTCGCCTTATTCCCACAACTTATTTCAAATGATCTTAAATTTAGGCTGTCCACAATTTCTTACTTTCTTATTAAAGCAATTTTTTTGTCAAATTCTTTCCAGAATTTCTCATCGACCTTCTTCCAATTCTCCCCCCACCTGAAAATAAAACGTCCTTTCAGGTTCGTAAGAAGGCGGCCCCATGCAGCCAAATTCTCATACCTCAGCACATCCTCTAAGAAGGGAACGATTTCACCTAACTTTTCCTTAGGAAGGTATGCCCGAGCACCCATTTCAATGGAGCGTTTCAGGGCTTCTGGATTCAAGGCATGAGCCGTCAGCATGACGACAGGACGCTGATAGGCAACAGCAAGCTCCAACAGATCGAATCCACGAACACCCATGATGTCAAGGATGATCAGTTCATAGGCCCAAGCCCTTATTAGTTCATTTGCTTGTTCGTAGGTGGTGGCCTTATGGAAGGTGCATCTTGGACACGCAGCCATTATCTCTTCTTCCAAAATTTCCAAAACATCTGGTTCATCATCTACAGCCAGGATACTCTTTCCATCCAGAATGGACTCCGCCTTTCTTCTTTCCACTCCTGATCTCCTACTTCTCCTACTTCTCCGTTCACGCCCTTTGTAATTAGGATCATCAAACTTCCTGCGATCTACTGCTAACCTCCGATCTTTTCCCGACCGGCGCTCCCTTTCCTCCATAAGATTTTCCTCCCTTAATAATTAAATACATTCAATATCCTTTTTTTATGTCTTTAGGCACCTTTTTGAATATCCTATCTCGTGACCCATTCAAAAAGAGTGAGGATAGTTTAGAGGTAGGTTTAAATTCCTATGGTCTGATATGAATCTACCAATTATAGATGGAGACTTCAACAAGAATTATCGATTACCACTTAAAAGGTTGTATGGAAGGAGGATTTTAGAAAATCACGAGGAAGAAGTCCCCATCACACTTGATAATGTCTGTATAGTCAAATCCCGACTTTCACACGTTTAAAATAATGTGAACCAGTTTCCGCATAATCGCACAGACAATAACTTTTCCATTTTTGTCTCTTTCTTTTAGGCAGTTATAAAAAGCCATCATAACAGGATTGCATTGAATCGGGAACAAGACAGCCAGATATTTCTTGAATCTTGGAATCTCGTTGACAAAGATACCGCCAAGAATAAGGGGAGGACCAGAAGAGTGATCGTCTTCGACCCCCTTCATTTCTTCCTTATGTACTCAAAAGAATCAAGAATCTTTTTCAGATCCTCACGGTCGTTGGTGCCTTCCTTTTCAAATAGCGAATAGATGATAAAAATCTGATAGGGTTCGGTAAAACCATAAATCCACCCCTGTTCCCGTTTCAGCCCTTTGGCCGTATAGGTTGCATATTTTTTTGCGGCGTATTGAACCCCCTTTAGGGGAAATGCCTCTGTTGGGCCGAACTCTGGCTTAACACGGCCTGGCCCGAACTCTTTTGCTAATTCAGATTTCATACTTTCCGTTACAGAACTTGTTAGCCTCTCAATCTTTTCCTGGTTCCATCTGGCATACCGGCCTGTGGGTGTAAAATCGAAATTGATATTTGATTTCGTTTCTGGATTATAAGCATATAATTCTGTCTGCTCTTTATCTGTCGAAAAAGGCCTGTCATAACCCAGCTGTTCCAAGAAATCAGGGAATTCTGTCGTTAACTTCCAATTGGGAGGGGCTGAGACATTGAACGTGTACCGAATTCCAGTGAATTGATTCCCTTCAATCTTACCCGCGGGAACACTGATATCTTCTTGAAGTGCTGGCCGGACCGGAATCCCCGCGCAGCCCATAATAGAAATCAAAAGAATAATCATCATCAAAATCTTTTTCATGACCAACCCTCCTTTACCCCGTCAGAAATAACGCCCCGGTGCTCTGCCCTGTATCCTGCGAAACGCGGGATGGTGCAGCGGCTCTGCAAGGGGTTACATTTCAGAATAATTCTGGTTCAACGCCCCGCTGGAATTTCTAACGGGGTTAACATTCAAATCAAATCGATGTTGGTATTTTCGGATGGCAAGGGTACAATAAAAACTGGCTTCCGGGCTCGAAAAAGTACGGAAGTGGAGACACTCCCAAGAAAGGTCTGTTTTAAAAATCCCTTGCCATGGGTTCCGAGAACGATCACATCGCAACCCTCTTCATCGACCACCTTTAATATCTCTTCGACAGGGTGACCCGGCCGAATCAGGATATTGGATACAAGGTCAACCGACGAAATTCCCGTTCGGGCATCTACTTTTACGGAAATATCCTGAATTTGCTCTTTAAATTTTTTAACGGTCTCCTCCCAGCGATCCTTCGCTACCTTATGCGGGAAATCTTCAAAGGTTACCAACATACGTGGAAGAGGTTCCACCGCATGCAAGATGACTATCTTTGCTTCATCTCTTCTTGCCATATGGACCGCATAATAAAAAGCATAAGCAGAGTTTTTACTGAGATCGGTTGCGAAAAGAATCTTCTTGATTTGAGGAATCATATTTTTCCTTCTCTACGAAGGATGCCGCCAGCGGACTCACAATGCTGTGAAGCGACAAAGGTGTACGGCCTGCCACAAAAATTCTCTTTCGTAACTCATTTCTAAGGTGTTTAGCGAAGGAAGTAAAGAAATACCCCCAAACCCATGAACAGGATCGCTGTCAAAAGCTTGACCGTTCCAGTATGCTCTTTTGTCACGAGTGCCATCCTCTCGGAAGTGACTCCAAAAAAGGCCGCCACAAAAATGCCCACCAAGGGTATAATGAACATGATGTTGTAGAGAACGAGATTAAAAAAGGCATAGGCCCTCAATTTGGGGATGGTCATGATATATCCAATCGTGGGGAGATACAGCTGCCCGGTGCAAATCACCTCCGTACCCGCGATGATAAATCCAAGGACAAATGTAGCGATGTAGCCCGCTTTAGAGGACCGGGTCTGCTTTCTGATAATTCCATGGATCCTTTTCTTCAGGGCCATGGGAAGCTGAAGCTTCATCTTTGCGCCCTCACCTCGACGATATAGAATATAATCATAAAAGCTTATGATCCCGAGTACGAATGCGAAAATAGCGATGACGAGATAGACTCCTTTGGTGATCAGAGGGAAACTGCTTATCTGGCGGAAACCAGCCATGAGCCCCATTCCGGCTATAAGATAAGCAATAAAGACACCAAAAGTGAAAATGATGCCGTATAGGAGGATCTCTCTAGTTTTTTTGCCTAAAAAAGCCAGGTAGGAAACCAGAAAGACGATTGTAGCAAAGGCACAGGGATTGAGACCATCTATAAAGCCTGCGACTAACACGGTCGTGAGGCCAAATTTTCTGAACCGCTCAATGATTCTCTGTTCCCCGGTCTTCAGAGCCTCTTGGCTCACTTTCTCCCAAGGCGGAGGAGCTCCCTTTCCTTGATATTTTGAGACCAACTTTTGGAAATTCTCATAATTAAAATCACCTTCTAACATGGAGTCCTCTCCGATATAGAATTTAACAGGCTCCCCCCGTTTGGACTCCGGAATCTGATAGATTTGGAAAAAAGCCTCATCAAGCGTTTTGTTTTCCTCCTCTGTCAAGTCGAAGGCTCCTATTCTCAAATCAGGAAATTTAGAAGCCCACTCCTTTAACTCAGCCCTCCTCCCTTCGCAGTGGGCGCACCCACGCCGATAGAGAAACGCACCATAAATAATCTTCTGAGATTTCTTCTCCTCCTCCGTAGGGGCCTGAGTGATCCATCGCTCTGTCTTCGTTACTTGAAGGGAGGGCCAAGGAACTCCTCCTTTCCCGGCATAGGATTTCACCAACCCCTCCAGATCTTTTCGAATCTTAACCTCTCCCCCTAGGATTCTATTCCCAATAATAACGACAGGAAGTTCGTTATCCTCCTGCTTCAATTCTTTTTCAAATTTGCCAAGAAGGTCATAATTATCTAATTTGTTTAAGGAAAAAGATTGAACCTCAATAGGGAACTTCTTTGAAAGAGGCTTGATGAATTCCTCCTGGACCTTCTGTCCTCCACTCTCTTCGGAATAGAAGAAGTAAAGCCTCACGACATCTTTTGAGAAGCTGACCTGAGCGGTCCCAAGGATCAGGAATACCAGAATGACACAAAAAATCAAGACCCCACTCTTCCTCATAGACCCTTCATTTTCTCGGCAATTCAGCCTCAAGCCCTTTTTTGATTTCATATGCCCACTCCGTTTTCACACTCTTTAGAGATTCCGCTAGATAATGCTTCGCATCCCCCTTCGCCTCAGCCGCTCCGTCATCATCGCTCATGTTCCCGTAGACCGTGACCAATTTCAGGCCGTTGTCGGCGATCAAGAGGTTGGGCAAAAAAATCACCATTTGGTCACCATAGACATTGCGAGAAGGCTCATCTTCGGGAAGATACTTAATGACGACGCGTAAGAACCGATTCGATTTTTCAAGATGGGTGCGTGCCTCCGCCCATCTGCTTTCTTTCATTAGCCTTTCCCCTTCTTCCTTCTCTTGCACTCCTCCGCGGTAGTAGTCATAGGCAGTGGTTGCATTCTCTTCCAGAACTTCTAAGCCCCGGCTCTCACTAAACACTTTCTCAAGATTAATCTTCGTTAAGGGATGAACATAATCCTTTGGATATGTTTTAACTTCTTCTTTTGGGGCAGCGCATTTTATCCCCAAAAACCCGAACATCAGGACAAAAATCAAATACAGCATCTTCTTCAAATATAAATTTATACAGATGTGGTAATTCTTTTTCCATGCCCTTGATTGCCCCCTCACCCCGCCCTCTCCCCATCGGGGGAGAGGGGAAGGGTGAGGGGCGGATGTCAATTTATAAAATGCGTTTGTATTAGTTCGGTTCATTTTTTCTCCTTCAAAAGAGATTCAACAAGATCTTTCATAGGCTTCTTTGTCCAATCCATTTCCTTAAGTACTCTGCCAATGATTTTGCCTTCACGATTGATGAAAAAAGTCTGAGGGCGATTCCAGACTCCATAAGCATTGGCAACGGTTGCATCATTCTCATAGAGGATGGGAGAAGAAAAATTATATTCTTTTTTATATTTTATTAAATCCTTCTCTTTCTCTTTAGTCGCCACCTTGAGAAGGACCAAATCCGGGTTCTTGAACTCCTCGCTAAATTTAGCAATAGAAGGAGACTCCCTCTGGCAATTCGGTCACCACGTGGCGAAAAAGTTTAACAAAATGATTTTCCCACGTAGCTCCTTGAGAGAAATTTTTCCTCCGCCCAGCATCGGTAGTGTAAAATCAGGGGCATCCACAGCAACTCTAAGTTTTTGTACTCCTGCCTCTGAGAATTGAGCGGCAGCCATAGGAGCGTTCCATAACAGGAAAATAACGAAAAAGAAAACAACCATCCATAGACGTCGCATTGTCATCCCTCCTTATTTTACTTAGTTTAAGTTGGAAAAAAGCAACAGGGAACTTAATTACTGTCGCACAGGACTATGTCAAAATGGACATAGACGACTATCCTTATGAGATTGTTTTTCACCTTTACTTTTGGAATGATTTAAGAAATAGCGTAGTAGGATTAAACTCATCATAAATTTCCGCTTTTGTCAATATGTAAAATGAAATTGTGAAAATTATCTTTTACTTATTGTTTTCTATCTAAAATATTGCATTTTTAAACGAAACTTAAGACGCACGGCTTCAGGAGAAAGTGTCTAAGTACCTGTTTTTGAAAAGTTTTTTCCTAAAACCCTCGTCATCAATTTTCAAATTGTCACCATTCTTTTGCTTCTAATCTGTTTTGAATGGATATCCTTCAATTAAGAAAAATTTTGTTGACTTTTTAATGAGAAAATAATATGTGTCAGAAGACGACCCTCACTCTATAAAGGAGGAAACGACATGAAGAAGATAATCTTATTAAGCTTTTTAGTCTTATTTATTCCAGCTATTGTATCCGGTCAGGATAAAGTTGAAGCTCCTGTCTGGAACATAGGAGACAAGTGGATTTTAGGGGCAAGTGTCACGATCCTAGTTGAGAATGCTGATGAAAGCACTTATACCGTGAAATATTCAACCCCCGGTGGAGAATCTATCTTAGTATATGAAAAATCCTCTCTGAATAGGCTCTATTCAATGGAGAAAGATAGACAAGTTCCGTATGAGGGAAGGAACAGAACACTTTTAAATTTTCCATTGGAGATCGGAAAGAGTTGGAAAGACAAATATGATACCTATTTTGAGAGATTCACTGTTTTGGGATGGGAAGAGATCGAGGTTCCAGCAGGAAAATATAAAGCTCTTAAATTAGAGTATAAACAAGGGAAGGGTGAAGAAAAGGCGGGTCGAACATCCAAAGAGGGGAAGGCATGGTACTGGTATTCGCCCGATGTAAAATATATGGTCAAATGCTTATACGAAAGAAGTGTTTATTGGGATGCATTTTACGACTGGGAATTGACGTCCTTTGAACTAAAAAAATAAAGACTACCTCTAAAAATGTCATTCCTGCCCCGTATCACGTACGGGGGTAAACCCCAGCAGGAATCCAGCTGAAAACACTGGATTCCGGATCAAGTCCGGAATGACGGTCTCTGTGAAGTGATTTATGAATCACTATACTGGGTTGGGGGATTCTCTCTCTTCTCTAAGGCTTATCTTCTCCTCGATCCCATTGCCGCCAATTCAAGCCGCTCTTTGCCTCCCACTCAGGTGTAAACTTTTCGTCGAAAAAATCATTCAACTTCTCCAAAAGATGTTTCCACCCGGGGAGATATTCGTACTTGAGCACATCTTCCAAGAACGGAACCATTTCGCCCAATTTCTCTTTGGGGAGGTAAGCGCGGGCTTTCCTCTCAAAACACTGCCTCAGTGCTTCTGGAATGAGAGCGTGAGCCGTAAGCATGACGACCTTGAAATTGCGTTTTACAGCCCTATCCAGGAGGTCAAAACCTCGGACTCCCATGATGTCAAGGATGACGACATCATAAGCATTCGATTCGAGCTTATCCATAGCGGTTTGATAAGAAGTGGCTTTATCGAATTCGCAGCCTGGACAAGAACTCAGGATCTCTTCTTCCAGAACCTCTAAGACGTCGGGTTCATCATCCACAGCAAGGATTTTTTTGCCCTCTAAGATCGATGCCACCATAACACCCTCCTGGCGTGAATCCTAAGTGATCATGCCCAGATACTTCCAGTAAAGTGTGGAGACGGTCACTGCACCCATAACGATAAAGATATGAATGAATGCCAGTTGCAGCGTCTGCTTGTGATCGAAGAGTTTCCCTTCCGTGTCCTGTAATAAATTCTGGTACATCCAGTTTTGATAAGGGAGAAACCACGGGTTGGCGGATATAAGGACTACCAATCCCACGATAAATGGATGAAGGCCAAGGATTGAAGCAATCGGGACGATGGAGAGAATGCTGACCAACAGGGCTGGAGGTAGAGGGAGGAAGAAGCGAAGCACCATGGCAGCCAGGATGATGATCCAGAGGAAGACCAATCTGGCGCCCCCAAAGATTCCCAGGTAGGGTTTCGCCCCACTGGCAATGGTCTCTCCCAAGTCACTTGCAGAAATGATCGCTCCCAAACCCAGCAGTGCCCCGAAGGAAATCAAAAAGGTCCAATCGATGTCGGCTCGAACCGACTTTTCATCGAGGACCGAACTCGCAAAGAGGATGAGGAAGCTCAACATCGCCACCCAGGCGATATTGATGTGATGCCATGGCTGGGTCAAAAACCCCATCAGGGAAACGACGACAGTGGTAAGGCATATCTTTTCCTCAACGGTCAGCGGCCCCAGTGTTTTTAGCTGGGTTTCGATCACCCAGGGATTTAATGTTTTTTTCTCCTTAGGACGATAGAGAAAAATAATCCCCAAATAGGAGAAAATGAAGAAAAAGGCGCCCAAAGGAAGGGCAGCCTTTAGCCAAGAGCCCCAGCTCATTGAGGAGCTAACTGCCGGTGGCAAAAATCCCAACACGAGGAAGCAGGTGGATGCTCCATTCATGAACATGAATGACATATGCCCAAAACCTAAAAGGCAAGCCATTGCCATTCCCACTGCACCCGGGTATCCTTTCTTGAATCCAAGGACCTCACTCAGGGTTAAAACCAGAGGGCTGGCAAGAAGGACTCTTCCATTAGGAGACGGAATCACAGGAGTCAGCAGCAGACCTGATACCGACAATCCCAGGGTCTGTCCGACATAATTAGGAGGAAAGCGCTTCATTACCATCAGGACGATGCGGTACAGGAGCCCGGTTTTCGAAATGGCAGCTGAAATGGCAAAGATACCCAGCACCAGAAACCAAGACGAGCTCGAAAAGCCGGATAGGGCCTTTTCAGGCCTGGCGATACCCAGAAGCATGGCAAGGATCGTTACGGCAATGGCGACGGCGTGGTATGAAAACAGATTAAGACTCCACATAATGGTTGCAGCTAATAATAATTCAATCAGGATGATATTGGATTGACTGAGAAGAGTTGTTCTCAGGATGAGACCAGTGAAAGCACAGATGGCCGCTGTTAATAAAAGGCCCAGAATCCGCTTATCTCCTAAAAATCCTATGGGGACAAACAACGAAGAAGCTGATTCCGGAATGGCAGGGACCGCCGAAATTCTACTTTCGGGGTTTTCTATCCATGATCTCTCTGGGATGGCCACTTCCTTGCGGCCACAGACGACAGCATAGGTCAGCGAGAGTCTGCTTGCCAGCATGCCAGCAAGGTTCACCCCCAGGGATTGGTGCTTCGCGATCAACTGGTCGAAACATTCCTTGGAAAGCCTTAAAAGGGATAAATCCGTCATTGCCTCGATGTCCGCCGAACCAGGCTCTCCTGTCAACAACGCCATTTCCCCAAAACAATCCCCTGGGCCCAGGCACGCAATTTCCTTTGTCCTTCCTCCCGTCGGTAAGAATACCCTCACGATTCCTTCAATGATGATGTAGAGGGCATCCCAGGGTTCTCCATGCTTTAATACAACCTCTCCTGACTCGGCATGGAGTTGCTCAAAGTTTGGTATCAACCTAGCCAGGTTAATCTTATCCAGCCCGGATAGGAGGGGAATATCACTGAAACGGATCTCCTGCACTGCACCCTCTGTATTGTGAGCTCATTGTCAAGAATGAGTGATTTGTTTAGACTTTATCTCCTGTGACAGTAAAGGTTAAACAGAAAGTGCTTCCTCCAGAGTTGAGGCAGTCCTCTCGGACCCTGCAATGGGCGCATTCAGAAATCTTTCCGGGGCAGAGATCTCTTTCTGTTGGGAGATAGGTGCATCTTTGGCTTCCTGCGGTAATATTGAAGCCAAAGCGCTGCCCATAGGCCTTGATCCGGAGAAGCTCAAGTCCCTTGCCTCCCGCACCAAAATCATAAGGCTTTTTGGAGGTATAAAGCTCCGTATCAAGCGTATGAAAGAGCCCGTTGAAAAGGTGTCTCTGGTTCGCCTTCGTAACCCCTATCCCAAAATCCATTACTTTCAGTTGTACCCACTGCTCTTTCTGCTCCAAAACAATCCTTATCATCCCTTCATCAGGCGTATTCTCAATGGCATTCTTCAATAGGCCCACCACAGATTCCTCAAGGATCCTCGGATCCATGACTAAATGGACATGCTTTTCTCCGTCCATTTGAAATTGAATGGCCCGATGACTGGTCTTCTTTCTCACATCCTCGAGGACCTGTTCAATGAAGAAGTAAAGGTGGATGGTTTTAGGGACAAACGAATGTGCTTGATCGAGTTTCTCAGGCCGAGGTTTTACCTCCAATTCCTGGTGAGAACGGATAATCTGATCGGTTTCTTGTTGTATGTCGGAAAGACGATTCAGATTCTTCTCTAAAGATTCAAAGACCTCCTCCCTGACAAGAGGAGGGGTTTGTGCTTGAGTTTTACGTTTCAAAATCCGGATGTTTCCCTGAATCACAGAGAGCGGTGTCCTCAGCTCGTGAGAGAGATGGTCAAGGGCCTTACCTTTTGCTCTATTGAGTTGCTCGAGCTCCTTTTTCGACTGTTCCAAAGCCTCGATGCGAGCTTGATCAAGTCTGGCATTCTCAATGGCGACAACTCCCTGGTTGGCCATCGTGAGCAATAATTCCTGGTCGTCTAGAGTATAAGGATCGCCGGAGAGTTTATCTCCCAATCCGATTCCCCCTCTGAGACTTGCATCGATATTAAAGGGAATCCATATTCTCAAGTTCAAAGAGGAAAAGAGGTTGAATAAATCTTCATCGGCCTGAGGCTCATTGTTTTCATCAATGACCTGAATCTCGGTTATTCCCTTGAGCCCCACCCAATGGCCTGATTCGATCTCTTGGGATAACCTATCCAGAGAGTCCTTGTCCAAACCTCTCTGAGAAAAGGCATCCGTTTTTCTTTGACTCACATCGAACAGAAAAATAAATCCGCAGAAGGCCCCAAAGTTTCCGATCATCATCAACAAGAGGTTTTTCGTAATCTCTTGAGTTCCTTTCAAAAACCCTATCTCCTGGCTCAAGTCGTAGAGGGTCTTTAGATAGAAAATTCGCTTCTCAAGCTCTTGTTGGGAATGTTTTATCTCTTTTACTTCATTATCCATTTTTTGTTGTTCCCGAAACTGAAACCTCCCTCGCCTTGAAGGCTATGTCGTAATACCATTCTGAGGCGTCAGCCGAAGAATCTCTGTTTTCCAAGCAGCTGACTTTTTGAGATTCTTCACTTCGTTCAGAATGACAAACATGGGAGGCTAAAAATCCTTCAGGGCCAACTCTTCGGTCGGGAAGATTTCCGTGTATTTGGTTAACCCGACCATATTAAAAATTTTTTGGAAGTGAGGGGATAAGCCAGTAATCCGCATTCTCTGTTCGTTCTTCCTGCTCTCTGAAGCAATTCCAATCAAAATAGCGATCCCTCCGCTATTAATATAGCCATCTTGATCGAAATAGAAGAGCATCTTTTTGGCTCCGGTTGTGGTGACCTTTTGGTAAGCCTCTTCGATGCTCTCTCCGGTGATCGCGGTGACATCCCCCTTGATTTGGAGAATGGAAACATCGTCTTTCTGAGAAATCGAAACCTGGATGTCCTTATTCATATCCTCCCTTCTTCTGGTGAAACCCGATTTCCCCCTGAGATCCCTGAGTTTCCTTAACCATCCTTTCCCGTTTATTTTTCTAAATAGATGATCATCTTAGTAACGTTCCCACCTTCCGGGCTTTGCTCAAAGGAGACCTCATTGACCAAACTCTTGATAAGAAAGATTCCCCATCCTCGAGGTTTGTCCTTGCCTGCAACCTTATTTTCGATATGGGGGGTAGGGATTTGATTTATTCCTTTTCCCTGATCTTTCACTGACACCTGAAGCTTTGACTCCTCGACCGTCAGGGTAACCCCCACTTTCATGCTGGTGTCTAATTTATTACCATGCTCAATGGCATTCAGGCAAGCCTCCCCCACAGCCGTCTTCAAGTCTTCAATTCGGTCTTCCGTAAACCCCATTTTCTTTGCCGTCGATGCAGCGCATTCCATGGCGATCTTCTCGTAGCCCATCACACTTGGAATATGGAGCTCAACCTTATTATCTGCCATCATCGATGGAATTCCTTTCCCATCCTGCCCCCCACGATTTGAAGTCCATTATAGTAGATTGACCAATTTTTTCAAGTGACTTTTACTACCACAGCAGTCAGATCGTCATGTTGTTCCACGCTACCCACATAGACCATAATATCACTAATCAATTTCTCCAATATCTCATCGGCCCTTAGGGCTCGACCTTCTTCGATCGATGTCAAAAAGCGTTCAAACCCAAACAGCTCCCCCTTGTCGTTCACAGCCTCCACCATGCCATCGGTGTAATACACCAAAATATCGCCCTGTTTCAACGAGACGCGTGTCTCTTGATAGTGACATTCTTTCACAATTCCAAGAGGGAATCGATCTCCTTCGGTATCAATATATTCAGCCTTCGATTTTTCGGGGGAACAGAGGATAGGTTGAACCTGCCCCGCATTTGAAAAAGTCATCATCTTTTCTTTGGGATCCAGAACAGCATAGAGAAGCGCCACAAACATGCCTTTTTTGACATCTCGATGAAGGCGGGCATTCCCTCTATTCATCACCTCCTCTACCGATTCGTGACTCTCCGTGAGAACCCGAAAGATGCTTCGAGAAGCAGCCATCACCAAGGCCCCTGAGACTGCTTTGCCAGAGACATCTCCCACGACAATCCCCAATCTTTTAGATCCATTTTCTGAGGTTTCGATAAAGTCATAGAAATCTCCGCCCACCTCCCTGGCAGGAATGGACCGGGCTGCAATCGAAAACCCTTCAATGGTAGGAGCCTTGTCAGGCAACATGCTGAGCTGGATATCGTGAGCAATTTTCAACTCCTCTTCCATGCGACTCTTCTGAATATTCTCTTCAAACAATTTCGCATTCTCAATAGCCACAGCGCCTTGACGGGCTAGCGAATGAAGGAAATTAATGTCTTCACGGTTATAAAATTTCCCAGATTTTTTTTCTCCTAAACTTATTAGCCCTGTCACCTCATTTTGAAAAACAAGTGGAACAATCAGACTCGCACGAAGTGTCTCGAAATCCCTCGAACAATCTTCACATATGGCCTTGTATTTTGGATCTTCAAGAACATCATATTTCGTCAATTCTTTCTTTTCTTTTTCAATCACTTGCATGAGCGGTTTATCTCTACCAAGAATGATCTGCTCAACCTCTTTCTTCCTTTCCCCTTCTGCCAAATAAACTCGATAGTCTGTTCTTGCGGGGCTCAAGAGCATGACTGAACTTGTATCAATGGACATGTCATCCGTAAAGGTTTTCACGATTTGTTTCAGGATATGACCTAAATCCAACGAAGACGTAATGGTATCCCCAATTCTATTGGCTATCTCCATTTTACCCACCAAGGATTGGATTCGATTCCTCAGGGGATTAAAAATCAAGACAATAGCAAGGGTAAAAACGATGGGAAAGGCACTGGACTGGGCAATTTCGTATTTCCTCAGGAAGACATTGAGAGAAACATTTACCAAAAAATAAGTAGCCACGACGACGGCTGTTGCCACCACATAGCCCACAGTCCTTTTGATGATGGTATCGGCATCAAAGAGATTATGTCTGACAATCGAGTAAGCGATTGAGGCTGGGAAGAAAATGACGAAGAAGACCAGAAAGTTCCAAGGAAAATGAACTTTCAGAGTCTGGACGAGTAGAGTTATAATTGCCGCAGGCAAAAACCCGATGGTTACCCCAAAAAGGATCATCCTGGCTCGCTGGCGAGCGAGAATGGTGGATGCCCTTAAGGTGGAGTAAACTATAAGAATAATTAAACTTGCGACACATAAAAGGGTAAAGGACCGGTTAACAGTAGCAATCTGTCCATAGGTCGGTAACCACGTTGATGAAGAAGACTTTAAAACAGCTTTAAACGTAAAGAGATAGGTTTGATAAGCCAGTATAAGAACCACTGCAGGACCATAGATGAGGTATTCAAGAACTGGGAAACGGTTCAGGATACGTTTCCTATCTGGAAAGATCAGTCCCAGATGAAAAAACGTGGCTGGAAAGAGGGGAATAATCAAATAGTGGAAATTGACAGAAAAATAGGTGGACTGCATTTCAAAACCTGT